>JAEOTF010000369.1 GCA_016840025.1 Candidatus Hodarchaeota archaeon | reverse complement strand
TTCAAAGTGTTAGTGAATTTAACGACTATTTACTCAAGAAGAGTAAATCAGTTGACCAAGCTTCTGTCGGTGATCTACATAATTATATTCGTTATTTAATAAAAAATAAGAAAAATAATAGAGATAATTTTGTGGCGTTAATAAGATATTATTACTTTACCAAAAATAGTGAATTATCAATTCCATTGTGTGAATATCTAGATGGTCATGATGTTCTAGCCAATCTTTCGAAAGAATTAGTTGAGGAAGTTGGAGAGGAAATGCGAAATGTGGTTTTTGAGGGAATAACCCTACCACCATTAGGAACACATGCTTCCAAAAAACCAGTGATGACGAAACAGGTAATAGACCGACTAGAGGCAAAGAATGATCCAGAAACATGTAAAAGCGTGCTCACAAGTGGATTACATTACGTTCCCAAAGAAGTTTTTCAGGATGACCGACAAAAATATTTGGAGATTAAGGATATAGACAGATTTTTAGAACATAGACATCAACAGTCTATAAAAAGGTTAGAGCAGCACAAAAAAGAAGGGACACTATTCTTTACACAAGAAATTACAGATGATGTATTGGAGTATGTACGAAGTAATCCAAAGATATTGGGAGGTGTACGAGATGGAGACTTTGTTTATGTGGAGAAAATTCCCTATATGACGCATAAATACCTGCACGAAAAGGATGAAACCTTGAAAAAATACTATTACTGCCATTGTATGTGGGTACGGGAAGCAATCAAGACTTCAGAGGTAGAAATTTCTCCCACCTTCTGCTATTGTAGTGCTGGATTCACAAAACAGTATTTTGATGCTGTATTGGATAAAGAATTGAAAGTTGAGATGTTAAAATCTATTCTTAAGGGTGATATGGTCTGTGAGTTCGCAGTGCAAATACCTGCTGAACTAATTAAGTCAGATGAATGAAAAGTAGCAGGATAGAATCGAATTAGCTATTTAATATAACAAAGAAGCCTTCATCCATCTTGTTGGATTCAAGATAACTTAGAATATTGCTTTATTTCCTTTAAGCTTTGTTTTTTCTTCTTTTATAACATAAAAAATTATAAATATTTGAACCAATCCAAATAATCCCGCTATTACGAACGGCACTCCCCCACCATAGAAACTATATCCAAAGATTTGTAACGATTCCGTAACAAAGATTTCATAAATGCCAGCGCCAATAAGTGGACCCAAAGCCGCTCCTACATTGAAAGATGACTGAATTCGACCCATTATCTTACCTCGTAACCAAGGTGGAATTTTATCGGCCTGAAAAGCACGATATGCGGGTAAATATGCTTGAAATGCCATAGATCGAATTACAAAAAACGTAATCACGAAATAAAGCGCAGTACTAATACCCACACAAATTAATGCGGCCCATGCAAGAATCATACCTATAAAAACAATATTTAGTCTATCTACTTTATCAGAAAGACGTCCAGCAGGATAGTTTACAAGTAAGCCTGCAGTTCCACTAATTGTGAAAATGAATCCAATTGAACCTTCATCAAGAGAGAAAGCATTGTCCATGTGTAAAGCAAAAATGGGAATTATAAGTCCCAATGCAAACCCACTTAGGACACCAACAATAAGAAAAGAGACAAAATAAGGCGTTGTTGCATTTTCATGAGTTTTATGTATTCTATTGGGATTTTTTCTCTCATTTTGTGAATTATCAAAGACATCTTCCACGAAGAAGATTACAGATAGCATTGAAATAAATCCCAAGCAGCCTGTAAACATAAAGGGTATCAGAAAAGCTGTCAGAGTGCTGAAATGAAAAAAATCTCTCCCGATTGTAAATAGAACACCCCCTAATGCAGGACCAATAATAAAACCAAAATTAAAGGTCATAAAATATTTTCCCATCCATGCTCCTCGTTCAGAAACAGGAACTGAGTCAACTAATAAAGCTTCAGCTGTTGGAAAGACAGCGCCTGTCGCTGCTCCTTCTATGATCCTTAATAAAAACAAAGAGAGGAATGTTCTTCCAAAACCAATGCCTACTGTACTTAACGCGTACAAAAGAAGTGCAATTACTAATATTGGTTTTCTTCCAATCTTATCTGAAAGTGCAGGTATAATCGCTGCAGAGATAGCTCGTGCAACCATAAAAATTGAAATAATAACGCCAATCTCTAATGGACGAAGATTTATTTCGTCGGCTAAGAGAGTGATGAATATAGCTAGTAGACCAAAGCCAATGTTGACTATCTGTGAAGCAAAAAGAAGCATATTAGCATTTCGTATCGGATTTTTTGTATTTACAGCCATAAGATCACGTTTACGCGCAAGATTTGTATATTCTTTAAAATTTGATAGGATAATATGTTAATTTCTCTCCATAAGCAAGCTTAGGAAGTTCTTGTAACTCTATCATATGATTTAGAGAAAGAAAGCGTAAAGAACTGTAGGAATTATGAATATAAGGCATGAATAGGATAATATGTATTCATGGGATGATAGTATAATATATTGGATTATTCTTTACCTGGGTTATGAATGTTAGAACAGGATCTATAGTTACAATTCTGATCATTCTCGGGATAACCACTTTAGTTTTCTGGGGAAATTTATTTTCTAATGATGAGAGGGATAGTATAAGCAATTGGCAATCTTCTATTCCTAAAGAAGAGCCTTCTCCCAATAATGGGACAGGATATGTAAATAATTGGCAAATTTCTACCCCAGAAGAGCAAGGAATGAATTCAACGTTATTAAATGCAATGCTTGAAGATATTGAAGCGCAAAATTATGCTATTGATTCCGTTCTCATAATAAAAAACGGCTATCTTGTATTAGAAGAATATCCAAATCCCGAGTATAATCAAAATAAGACACATGTCCTCTACTCGGTTACTAAAAGTGTTATTTCTGCCCTCGTAGGGATCGCTATTCAAGAAGGTTTTATAGAGAACGTAGATCAGAAAGTTGTAGATTTCTTTCCACATGAATTTATTTATGATTTAAATAGACAAAAGCAGAGAATGACTATTAGACATCTTTTGACTATGTCTGCGGGGATAGGAACCAGAATAATGATTGATAATGTTGTTCACTCAGAAGAATTCACGGATTTGTATGGTCAAACTTTTGCTTCGTGGATTCTATGTCATGAGATGATTTGTGAACCCGGAATGAAATTCCAATATCAGAATGGAGCTGCTCATTTGTTATCTGCCATATTAGAGAATGCTACGGGATATTCTACTCTTGATTTTGCCAAAGAATTCCTTTTTGGACCGCTCGGGATAACAGAAATATCTTGGGATCAAGATCCTCAAGGGGTGTATTATGGAGGGGTTGGTCTGTCTCTTCGACCTTATGATATGGCAAAATTCGGCTATCTCTATTTAAATGATGGTGTGTGGAACGGTGAACAGCTTTTATCTCCAGAGTGGATAGCTAAATCTACTAAGTCCTATTTTACTTTTGAAGAATCGGGCTATGGCTATCTTTGGTGGACCATTCCGGGTAGCAGCACGTTCATTGCATATGGATCACGTGGTCAAGCAATATTTGTCCTACCAGGTTATGATTTAGTCGTGGTGGTTACTGCTAATACTGGTGTTTGGGGTCTTGAAACCAGTTTGTTGGAGGAGTATATTGTACCTGCAATTTTTGATGCATAAACAAACGAAAAAACAGGAAATAACCGTATAAAAGTCAGAATATGATTATATTAGATAAATGGAATGTAATTAAAGAGTTGAAAGAAAATTAATTGCAAATAGAGGTTAATAAAATGAAATTACCACAAGTAAAAATATCTGTAGTGAAGATATTTAGTCCAGAAGAAATCTTTGGACATGAAATAATACGTTCTCCATCTGGTGAGACGGTACCACCATGCCCGTTTTTTGAAGAAGGACAAGAATTTATAGCTGAGCATAGTTTTAAAATACCTGAAGGATTTTGTGGGTGGGCGTGGAGAGATTTAACTGTTCGCCTTACAAAATTTGATTTACTTGAGGATATGGATTGGCCAGAACCAGGTATGACTTATGTAGCATGTGGGGATGGATTAAGACCCGTCATCTTCAAATTAGAACGGTTGGATGTGTAGTAGCTTAAAAATGAATGAAATCAATGATTATGTATGTTTAATTTATCAATTTGTCAACCTGACTTGTCAACCTGAGAAGACTTAAAAATACGAAATTTACACAGCTGAAAACCGAAACAATTCACTTAATTAACCCTATAATAATGTAAATCTGTAGAAGATCCACTGATGCCTAAGATTCTGTTTGATTTTACAATTTAATAAATAAAAAAAGAGAGTATGTTTATTTCTTACTAATTGAGAAATTACATGCTTTTACCGAGGAAGAAATTCTTGTCATCTTCATATATATTCAATTTAAGTGCGAGAGATCGAAAAGCACGTTTAACGGGAATTAAATGGATTTTAAAACATTTAGCTGCCCATCCTATTAAATTCACACTTACAGTGATAGCTATTTTTCTAACAATCGCATTAAGAATGCTTTTACCTGTTTTTGTTGGTCAAGCTGTAGATCAAGCTATAATTCCCCAAGATATGGACATGCTACTTCTCTTTTCTGGGATAATTCTCACTGTAGGCTTATTTAGGATTATCATTGCTTATTTTAGTATTTATGGTTCAAACTATATGGCATGGCAAGCAATCCGTAATATTAGAATCGAATTTTTCAAAACTTTACAAAGTAAACCACTGAAATTCCATGATCGGGTGCGCTCAGGTGATCTAATGGCATTAGCTACCAATGATATGAGCCAATTATCGGCAATGATCAACCCAGGGATTCGACTAGTATCGAGTGCTTTTGTTTCATTAGCAATGGTAGTCATCCTATTATTCAACACTTCTCTGACTCTTACTTTGATCTTACTCCCTCTTCTTATTCTTTATCTTTGGAGTATCCGTCATTATAACTCTCTCATACGTCCAATTTCCTCCACTTTCGTTCATAAATGGAGTAACATAAGTGTTGCCGCACAAGATGCAATTACTGGTGTAAGAGTAGTAAGGGCGTTTAATGGAGAAGATTTTGAAAAGAAAAAGTTTCTAGCTGTTGTTGAAGAGTTCAAAAAGGTTTGGGAAACACGACAGATGATTATGGCTCGCTACTGGGCATTATTTGTGATTTATTTAACAATAGGTGTTTCATTTTTTGTGGGGACATGGATGGTTACACAAAACCAGATGTCCTTAGGTGAGTTGATTGCTGTTAATGGAATGCTTGTATTAATGATAGATCCCACTTTCATTATTAGTTTCGCCATTCAAATGTTTCAAGGAGGTTTAGCTGGTGGAGAACGGATTTTTCACACCATGATGGCTGAAGCACCTGAGGAAGGCGATAATCCAGAAAAATTAGCTTGGAGTGCAGAAATAAAAGGAGCTATCTCTTTTAAAAACGTGAATTTTCGTTATGAAGGCACTGAAAAGAATGTATTGAAAAATATTAACCTGGATATCAAACCAGGGACAACAGTGGCCCTTGTGGGCCCCACAGGTTCTGGAAAAACTACTCTTACCAAAATTTTACTTCGATTTTATGATAATTATGAAGGTGCAATCCACATTGATGATATTGACATAAAAACTTATTATTTAAGGGATTTAAGGCAGAATGTTGGTAGAGTAGAGCAGGATATTTTCTT
>JAEOTF010000368.1 GCA_016840025.1 Candidatus Hodarchaeota archaeon | reverse complement strand
TCGGTTGCTGTCCGTGTCGTTGAGTTCTTTAACTCTTCCGAACCGTACATTACGCCTTTGGATGGGCGTTTCTGTCTAGCATAAGACGAGATAAAGTACCGGGTGGTTCAAGGGGGTGAACCTTTTTCACCATTTGGAGGAGAGGAGTGAAAGTGAAAATGGGGGCGTTTTCACGCTCCTCTAGATGGGAATGGCCAACTTTTTCCGAGTTTTCGGAAGCTGCTAAAGAGACGCGAACAGAGCCCCTTTCGGGGAATAAAGGACAAAGAGCGGAGTACCAAGAAAGAACTCAAAAAAAATTAGAAATACCCTCTATTGGAAGAAGGAACTTTCACCAACTGAGATCGGGAGAATTCTCCTCAAGAAGAAGATTAAAAAGAAGAAACTGAAGAAAAAACAAATAGAAGGCCAAACTCGGGCACTTTTAAGAAAATTCAGGATTAATTTTCGCACCCAACAGGAATCCGCTCAACTTAGAGTAGAAAAAAGAAGAAAAATAGAAGAAGAAAAGTTAATGAAAATGGAAATAACACATAAATTAAAAACAAAAAACCCTGATTGGACTGAAGAAAATTTACTAAAAGAAGTAAGGATAAAAATTAAAATAGGGTGTGAACTAAAAAAAGATCCTTACTGGACAAATGAACAGAAACTTAAATGGACGGGAATGGATGAAAAAGAATTCGATGAAGTCACTGAAGACGTAGCGAAACCCAACAATGAAAACCGAGTAAAAAAGTATTTTCTGCTACAGATGTTAGACCTGCTCCTAAGAGGATATACACCAAAAGAGATCAAGCGATTTTTCTGTGGTATCGACCAAGACGAGATCAAAAAGACATTGAAAGAATATAATAACGACTTAGTATTATCGAACCGTAAATTAAAGCATGTTAGAAAGATACTAACAAAAGGACACAAACCATTGTGTTCTAGGTTAAGACAAACCATTATCGGTACAATTCTGGGACATTGTTCAATCATTAGTCGCTCTAAAGAACCTAACGGTCAAAATTTTGAAAAAATCACTAAAGCGATAGACTTCTTGGATAGACTGAGACACTTGGCAGAGAAAATACAAATTGAGGGTGTTATTAACGATTATATTAATGCTTCTAGAATACTAGCGAAGACAAAAACAGCTTCTTTACAGATGGATATTGAAGATGAGATATGGAGACAACACAGAAATTATATCCTATCTCTAGATAATTACGAGTACTCTGACGCTACCATAGATCTATACGACATCTATCAACAATTCTTCCCTAATGATAAAAAAACGATCCCCAAAAACTTAGAGCTAACTCCGTTGATTATTTTTCACTGTTTTATCGACTGTGGAGATTATAAACAAAATAGAATCACATTAAATACTCAGGGCTTTAGTTATGAGGATAACAAGTTATTACAGAAAAAATTACAAAATATAGGCATTAGTACCGAAATCTTGCCTTCTCCTAATAATAAAGACCGTCATGTCCCCGTAGTCACTGGAAAAAAGAGTGTTGACCATTTTTTCGACTATATTTCCCGAGTGCCATCAGATGACTACTTCACTGCCAAATTCACCTTCCCGTGGAAGTTCTATAGGCATTTATGGAAGAAGGATGTTTTGGAGGCATAAAAATAGGTCTCCTCAAGCACAGAACGGAAGATTAGGAGACTAACCATAGCGCATAGTTTCCTAAACTATGGGATTTTATTGTCAGGATTGTTAAACCTCTGAGATACAATGCCATTGAAGTACAGAATACTTCAATTCTCATTGGAATAATAATGCCTTATAAAAGAAAAAAGGGTACATGGCGTTTAGGGAAATCTCTCGAGCTTATTATGCGAGTTATTTTGTTAGCCGGTAGGTAACCTCGGCAATCCGTTTACCTAAGCGTTTTGCAGTTTCTGTGGCAATAGGATCTTTAGAGATTCCTCGGAATTTCAGCTCACCATCCATATCATACTGAAGACTACCAACGGGGAAAGAGCCATAACGTATTGGATCATCACACACACCTACAATGACCATTCCTTGAGATAGGGTAAAGTGCATCATTGACGCCAGCGCGGCTTCCTGTCCCCCGTGACGTAGACCCGCAGTGGTTATAAATCCGACAATCTTGTCTTTTAACTGGTGATCGTTCATCTTTAGAGCTCTAGAGCGATCCATCCAACGTCGCATAATAGATGGTACACCTGCCCAATAGGTTGGACCACCTAAAATAAATGCATCTGCTTCGAGCATTTTCTGTTCAATACTGGGATAGTCATCATTTTCGGAAAGAGGGCAGACTTTTTTCTTCACACAAATATCATCACCTCTACAATCTTGGATTTTATACTCCCTAAGGTGAAGCATTTCGGTACGAATATTCCCGTTCAATTCAGCTGTTTGAGCACTTTCTAAAGCGAGGTTGAGTAACCACTCAGTTCCTGATTTTTTTTTCTTAGGCGAACCATTGATTGCAAGGATTAACATTCCTTATTCACCGTTGTCTTCTTCCTCAGGGCTTGACTCTTGGATTTCATCCTCAACAGGTTCAGGCTCTGGAGCGGGTACCTCTGCGTCCTCAACAGGTTCAGGCTCTGGAGCGGGTACCTCTGCGTCCTCAACAGGTTTAGGCTCTGGGGTGGGTACCTCTGCGTATTTTTGTTTCCATTGATCAAGTAATTCTTTAAGATGAGAAAAATCTCCTTTTTCTTCTGCCCACGTCATGGCTTCTCGTCTTAGGGCAAGAGAAAGTGATGGTTGAGAAGTTATAATGGTTCTTGTCTTTAGAATCGCCCGAGAAACTTTTAACTGATCTGTTACTGTTCTAGCAAAATTTAACAACTCGTTGAACATTTTTACAGGCGGTAGATTATCCCATTCATGGGGAGGGAGCATTTCGGTACCCACTTCATCGGGAACATGAAGGAAGTTGTCTCTCATTTTAATCCACTGACGAGCTTGGAGTTCATCAATGATTGTTTTAATGGTCTTTTTGTCTTCATTAAGCTCTTGGGCAATTTCGGTAAGTGTTTTTTTGCCTTCTTTACCCACAATCTTGAAAAGAACACGAAATCTTAATGGTGCAACCGATTGAAGAACATCATGAAATTCAGAAAAAGCAAATTCAATCTCTTCCCGTTTTGGAGGAGAAAATTCTGGGAGTACGTCGGAATGAATATATGACATCACGTCAGCAGAAGCCTTGAATAACTGATTACGCTGACTGTTCATTTGTTCAATCAAACCCTCTTTAGCATTTAGTTTTCGCTGTATATCTCCCATTCGTGTATTAAAAAGCGCTATCTGTTCTTTAAGATGGTTGTTTCTATTCTGAAGCTCGTCGATCTGCTGCTGTATTGTTTCCCTGTCTTTTTGGAGACGAGTTTCCCCTGTTTGGATTGATTCCGAAAAATGAGCAATTTGTTCTTGATGATGTTGAATTTCTGCAGCCTTTTCGGTACTCTCGTGATAATAACGAGCTTTTTCCGATTGTATTTCTTTTAGTTTGGTTTCCTGCTCTTGAAGCAGAGTTTGGACTTTCTCAAGGTTGGATTGAAGAAAACTAGTACGATTTTCAAGAACACGTTTTTCGTCACCCAATTTTCGATAGGCATCTTCTATATGCCGGAGCTGGGCTTTAACTTTCGTAAGCTCATTGCGAAGACTAGCTTCCTCATCTCTTGGTTTCAAATCGTTTGAAATGATGTTCTCCTCACAAGGTAAGTTATTAACATTATTAACTATTCATAAAAATTTTAGAATTCTATTTCACAATAAGGAGATTTAACGTGCTGACACTGATAAATGCTTTCACTGCAACCTGCACAAGGGAAAGTACGGGCATAAGATTTGCTGAATTCACGATTACACTGCGGGCATTCAACTACATCACGTTGATTCATATTCTTAAGGCCTTTAATTCTGTCTTATTGATTAATAGGGAGTTATTATTTGAATTTAATCAAAGGAAAGTCGGAAGGGATATGTTGGAAAAAACATCTTAAAATGTTGGTAATTTGATTCTTCCCTAATAGTTCATAATATCCACGCAACAGGTACAAAATGTGTGGAATGGAAAAGTAACGCCGCCGAGAGGATTTGAACCTCTGACCAATTGGTCTCTGCGATTATTAGCTATCATAACAGCCAATCGCTCTACCTAATTTCCCAGAACAACTAGACAGTTATTCCTTCTGAGCTACGGCGGCTTATCTACCTTTATTAGCTGTGCCCTTGGTCTAAAATAAAAAGTCTCCGTTTTATCTTCAATGATGTAGTTTTATTTCTTATCTTAGAAAATCTTTCTAAACTCACAGTAGAACCTGTTTCTATTTCTAGCTTTTTGAATAACTCATTAGATGAAGTTATTAAGGAGAACTCTAATATATTATTTTTAAGAAGAGTCTGAGCAGCTATTGAAGGGGAATAAGGCATAACCTAAAAGATTTAAATATCTCCTAAAGACCATCAAAGTGTTTCTTTAATGGGCCTGTAGCTCAGAAGAATTGAAATAAAGATCATTCTGAGGAACCTGGTTAGAGCGACCGGCTCATAACCGGTTGGTCGGGGGTTCGAAGCCTCCCAGGCCCATCAACCATATATAATAACGCAGATTATGATTTAGGAGCATAAGATAAATTTAATCTGATGATTTGCTGTCTCTCTTCATGGGTTAGTTCATATAATGAGAAGAGCTTATTTTCAAGAGTCTTTACTTTTCTATCTTCTCCCCTTCGAATTTGATCGATTATTACCGCAATTTCGCCGCGTTGCGCGCGGGGAACATCCTTGATTGGAAATTGTAGAATATTTTTCTGAGTCAAACTAGGAGTAAGACTAGAACCCATGTTTTGAGTGATTTCGTAGAAAAATTGGATAACGGGCGAATTTAGAAGAGCAAGGATGTATTTCAGGTCTATGAGATCATATGGAGGTTTCAAGTTAAGAATATAAAGTGTTTTCAGAGCATAAGACCCTGTTTCATCCAAAGCTGCTTTTAACCATTGACTAATCCGGAGCATTAAAATCTTTGGCGTTTTGTAGTTTAATGCCATTTCTTTATAATGAATACCAGGCAAATTTGGAATAAGAAAGAGGGAATTAGTCATACGATACTTACAAAGTTGTTCACCAGCAAATACAGGGGACGTATACCTTGAATCAGCAGTAGGAGACAGAAAATTTTCAATTTGTGAAGGAAAGATCAGCATTTCACTCTTACAATGAGGACATTTTTTCTTCTTGCCTTTAGGCAGGATATTTTTTGGAGGAGAGAACCATCGTTTACAAGTCGAGTTGGCACATTGAACGATTCTACCTTCCCTTCCCGTCTCAATACCACGATTTATTGTGCAATACTCGGATAAAGGCGTGGAATTTGCTATAATTTTTCTAAAAATTAGATTTAGGGGTTCATTGAGGAGAATAGCAAATACATTATCGGGAAGGGAACGAAATAACTCTTGTGAGCAGAGTCTGGGGGTATAAGTCTCATTCATAAGGTAACTAACATCTTGGGCGACATTAGTAATCAGTTCAACAGATTTTAACTCTGGATTAGAAAGCAATTCCTTCTTAAGGCTCAAGATTACAGCTTCTTGAGCAACATTCGCAAAACAGGTACCAACATCAGCAATTCGTAGGATACTGTACCTGTCAAGAATGAATCGCCTCATTTCCATATAACCATTAGTTTTGAGGAAGTTTTTGGGAATTATATAGGTCAGAAGCCCGCCAGAACGAAGGAGAAGCATGCTAGCACGAATAAAAAGGACAAATGAATTGAGGTTTTTCCGAGAAAGGTTAAAATGTTTAGCTAGAAACTCCAATTCATTTTTTGAAAGTGTGGCACCCCAAGGGGGGTTCCCAATAATAATATCGAAGCCACCTTGCATCGCAGGACCAGAAAACTCCAAGGGCCAATGAAATGGATTAAGGTGGGAAATTTGACCTCTGTGATTGTCTACTGTATTTAGATAGAGTTTTATGAACGTTGTATTCAGAAAACTCCGAAGTTCCTCAGAAGCATTTTGTATGCTTTCTTGGATTTTTACAGAAGATTTCTGCCATTTTTGATTAGGTTTATTGAACTTATGATACTCTTCTAATCGATTTAACAGGGAGCTGTCTATGGAATGATATGGTTTTTCTTTAGAGAGTTTTAAAAATCCAATAAGACTGTTTCCAATCCGTATATTCACAAATTTCGGTAAATTTATATTTCTAAATATTTTAGGATGAATTTCTGAGATTAAGGAACTTAATAATCGTTGTTTACAGAGATTTATAGCGCTTGGATCAATATCTACCCCAAAAAGATTCTGAGTGATGATTTTATAATGAAGAAAGTAATTTCTAGAGGGAGATTGCCTTAACATTTCAAATTCTTGGTCAACACGCGTATCTCTCCCGCGTAGAGAAACAAGTCGGGAAAGGCAAGAAGAATAAAGGCCAAATAACACCTTTTCAGCGGCGATTAAAAATGCACCTGCCCCTACTGCATTATCTAAAACGCTTAGCGAACAGAGCTCAGAAAAATAAAAGTCTGCTAACTCTTCCAGCGAGGAAAGGTGGAGAAATGACGTGATAGTATCATACTTTTTAGCTATTTTAGAATAAAGATATGTATGAATAGTTTTAGCTGCGATAAAAGATGTAAGAGGCTCAGGAGTATAATACGTACCTAGTTCTTTTTGATTCACAGGCTAATGTAGTATTGTGATGATAAAAAAATGTGATGATAAAAAGAAGAAATTGGGTGGAGAAATGAGTTTAACTTCTCACTTCCGCTGTAACTTACCGAGTTTTGTAATCGTGTCCGTCATTTGTCGTGAAATGTTCACAAAAATGTCGCCAGCGGAACAGAAGAGGAATTCCTTTTCAAGACGGCGTGGATCTAGACCCTGTTGAGCCAGCATTTGTTTTAGAAGGGTTATTAAGGCTGTAGAAGCTTTAGACCCCGTATCGTAGTGACATCTGTCTTCAAAGCAACCTACTATGAGGACACCGTCTGCACCCAACTCGAAAGTCTTCTGAATCATCCTAGCAGAGATAGAGCCTGTACACTGAACTGGAAGAATCCGTACATTATGTGGGTAGTGCATATCTGATCGAGTGAGACCCAACTGACCTATATAATCCGTAGCCCCGTACGCACACTCCCAACAGGTGAAAGCTATAATAATCGGTTCAGGATTGGTTATGGAGTCATAAAGCAATCCCTCCATTTCACTCATAATTTGTTCTTCTCGATAATAGCCGATATCGATAGCAGAAACAGGGCATGTTGAAACACAGTGGCCACAACCCATACATGATATTGGGTTTACTTGTACCATCACATCTGGATTGGAAACTGTAATTGTTTCTATAGCGCCAAAGGGACAGGCAGAAACACACAGCTCACAATTAATGCATGTTTCTTGATTTATATCTGCGATAGGAAACCTTTTTTCTACCACCGCTTTCATCAAGAGCGACTCTAATTTCTTTGCTGCATGTGAAGCCCGGGTAACAGCAGTAGGAATGTCTGCTGGAGAAATAGCAGTGCCACCAACGAAGACACCTGGTTGTTTGGTCTCGGTAGAGCGTAACTTGGAATAGAGGGCTTCAAAATAACCTGTCTCGTCAATATCTACCTTTAATTTCTCAGCCAGCTCTTTGACACCTGAACTGGGTACCATTGCCATAGAAAGAACAACAGTATCTGCCTTCAAGGATCTATGTTCTCCACAACCAATATCTTCAACATTCACGTAAAAGTGCATCCCATCACTCTCAACATTACTAGGACGTCCTCGGATAAATTTCACTCCTAATTCACGTGCCTTCTTGTAATATTCTTCGTATCCGGGTCCTACTACTCGAATGTCAATATAACAGATTGTAACATCAATTTCAGGTCGTGATTCTTTGATTTTAATCGCGTGCTTTAGTCCAACCATACAACAAATATTAGAACACCATGAATTGTACTTTTCTGACCGAGATCCTACGCAGTTGATCATAACAAGGTCCTTTATATCGGTCCCATCTTTCTTCTTTAAAGAACCACTGGTCGGACCTGTAATATCCAGAAATCGCGCGAGTTCAAGCTGAGTGATTACATTATCGTACCCCTCTTGGCCATAATTATACTCGCTTACAAGGCGTGGATCATATTCTTGAAAGCCCGTAGCGACTATAAAGCCACCCGCTGTGAGAGTACGAGTTGACTCCTGTTGATCTAGATCAATGGCGTCCACTGGGCAGACAAGTGCACATTTAGTACAACTTTCAAGACATTCCTCTCTGTTTAAGACATATTTAGTGGTGGCAGTCGTAACACTAGGCATATGAATTGCCTTTCGTGTAATAAGCCCAAGATTCATCTCATCAGGCTTTTCCACTGGGCAAACCTGAGCACATAACCCACAATTAACGCACCTTTTCATGTCTACATAGGTCGGTTTAGTCTTTAAGGCAACTTTATAGTTCCCTAGCATCCCATCAACTCTTTCCACTTCAGTTCGGGGCAGTAGGTGAATATTGGGATGAAGATCAAATGCAGAGCGGTATAAACAGCGTCTTACGTTCGATTGGTGTACCCCTTTGACTCCTTCGGCGGAAAGGCATGCAGCACAGTCATCACTAGGGAAGAACAAACCAAGTTTAACAGGATTACCACCAATGTAAGGATTCCGGTCAATCAAATATACGTGATAACCACCTGTCGCTAAATCCTGAGCAGCTTGCATTCCAGCAGGGCCTGCACCGATGACCACGACATTATTAGACATAACAATTTTGTGTCGCGGAACATATGGCTTTTCCATCTTTGCTTTATTGTATGCAGCGAGTAACAATGCTTTCGCTTTATTAGTTGCCTGAGTTGTATCGGTATGAATCCATCCCACATGTTCTCGAAGGTTAGCACCAACGATCTGGAAGGGTGTGAAGCCAATGTCCTTGAGTAAGTCCTCAAACAAAAAGCCTGCGGTTTTAGGCGTACAACCGCCAAAAACGCTCATATCAGCGCCTTCTTTACGCATAAGCTCATGAAGCCAAGCTTTCCCTGTTTTGGAGCAGAGGTTTTCGTGATAAGCACAAATATCTCCGGGTTCCCCCTTTTCTTCCATGAATCCTTGTATTTCTTCCCAGTCAATATTTTTCAGTGTTCCACCACAATTACATAGGACAGTTGCTACTTTTATTCCATTTGTCGTCATTGATATCACCTTCTTAATCTGACCAGTTACGTAAGGCACGCGTCACTTTCCCTGTGTGATCTACTAATTTTACTTCGGTTGCAATGGCACCTGTTTTTAGAGTGTGGGTTGCGCAACTAAAGCAAGGATCGTATGCACGGACAACCATTTCAAGCCGATTTAACAGCCCCTCACTTGGTTGAGCATCTACAATCAGATCTTGAGCAGTAGCCTTTACAGAACGATTTATCGCCTCATTGTTACCTACAGTAGCCACAATCAGATTGACATCGGTCACAATACCTTTTTTATCAGTAACATAATGATGAAACAAAGTGCCTCGATGAGCCTCAACAATACCCACTCCGTCACCTTCGCGAGGTTTAACGGGAGTTCTTAGTTTTGTCCCTGTGATTTCTGGATCTTTAATTAGATCATTAAGAACCTCAAGTACATGAGCGAACTCAATTATTCGAGCGTAGTTATAAAGGAGAGATTTATTAGCGGGACGACCAAATTTGTTCCGAAATTCAGTAAGTAGTTCCTGCGCTACTGGGGTATCGATCTTATCGGCTACATTGATTCTCGCAAGCGGACCAACACGATAACAGCCTTCTTCAAAGCCCACCTTCTTATAATATGGAAATTTTAGATAGGAATAGTCCTGAACACGCTCAGAAATAACATCAAGGTACTCCTTACCTTGGAACTCTTCTATCACACTAGCTGTCTCGTCAATCAACCGAATTTTCCCATCATAAAATTCAAGGTTACCGTCTCTAGTTACCCCCATATATTTAGTATCTACCACGCCGAGTGTGTTTATCGCTTCAGCATACTGATCAAAGAGTGAGAAGGCAAGATCTCTAGCTTCAGGGAGGAATTTATTAGTTAAAAGCTTTACTTCCTTTGCAATATAATCTCGTTTTTCTTCTGAAAGAGAATGTGATTGACCACCGACCACCGCAGTTACAGGGTGCACCTGTTTCCCACCAATGATTTTGGTGATCATTTGCCCAACTTTACGCGCATGAATGACTTTTTTCACTAATTCGGGATTGGCCTTAAGGAGACCTACAACATTACGGTTCGCAGGAGCAGAATCGGGACCAAGTACAAGGTCTGGTGCGACGAGATAGAAGAAATGTAGCACATGACTATGGATATAGGATCCATAAAGCATTAATCGGCGGAGTTTATATGCGGTAGGCGGAACATCTTCTGGTTCTAAGCCAAAAGCATTATCAACAGCTTTAGCAGAACAGAGGTGATGCGGTGTGTGGCATATTCCACACATACGCGGCGTAATAAGGGCCATTTCTTCTACAGGGCGACCAATAAGGAATTTCTCGAAACCACGAACCTCCACAACCTTAACCTGAGCATCTTTGAGTTTATTATTCTCATCCAAAAACAGTTTAATCTCCGCATGGCCTTCTATTCGGGTAACAGGATCGACCTTGATGATTTTTTCGCTCATTTTTATTTCCTCAGTCTATTAAAAGCAGTTATACCAAGCTGGTGTTGATAAAAATAACCTAGGGGGTCATTTCCCAGGGCTTCCATAATCTCTTCTATCGAAATACTAGTTGTTAATGATGCTAGGAATGATGCAGTATCTAACCCAGAATCACGATCAGAATTTAGAGGACCAGTACAACCTCGACATGGAACACCCGCGTTAGTACATCTTGCATTACATAAGCTCCATGAGACAGGTCCTAGGCATAAATAGCCTTGTTCAAGAAAACAACGTTCTGGATCGACCTCTTCATTAGCAGATTGATACCAACGTTTAAGTTCCGTAATTTTGGTGTGTTTTTTTTCACATGGACAGGGATCACAGACAGAAGTGGTCGGTAAGTCAAGAGGGGTACCATCTAATAAGCTCATTACAGCTGTTGCAATTGCTTCAGGTATTGGTGGACAACCTGGTAATGCCACATCAACCTTAATAATGGATGATAGCGGTTCTACCTTTGCGGTAATTGGTGGTAAGTCATCTCGTGGCTCCCTACCGATGGGATTATCGACACCAAATGTCGTGTGATAGACTTTCTCGAAAAGTTCTTCACGGCTATGCATGTTTGCCAGACTAGGGACGCCTCCAAAACACGCACAACTTCCTAGTGCAACAATGATTCTACAATTTTTGCGCATTTCCTTAGCAACATGAATATTATGCTCATTACGAACCCCACCGCTGATTATTCCAACATCAGCAGGGACAAACTCCTTTACATCAACAAGAACAGGGGATCGAACAATGTCTGCCTTTTCTAGGACATCTACAATCGTCTCGTGTATATCAAGCAGTGAGACCTCGCATCCTGAGCAGACCATGAGCCAATCTGTAGCAATTTTTGCCTTGGACATATTTTTTTCACTCATTTCTGATTTTCGCGATTCTAATATAGGGGAGAGACGGGATCACTATCGGGGGAAGGGAATGAGATTGTTTGCTGTTCCGATAGATCGATTTCCGTGGCTTCTCTCTCCTCCTTAAAAATCCTTAGAGACTTAACACTAAACCTTCTCCAGAATTGATAGTCATGTCTTGCTATTCTGTACGCTCATTTAACTTGCATAATGACTCAAATTAGAGGCATCCATGTATGAAAGAAAAAATATGCTGTTTCAGGCGATTTGTAAGCTTCATAACCCCTGCTGCTACTTCAGGGGTTAATTCATCGCCGAAATATCTCGTTTCTTTAACTTGAATTCCATAAACTTCTATAATTGGCGGGGGATGATAATTCCCCACTTCTGCGTATTTCAACACATGTAAAACCCCAATCCCATGAGAAGAGATTCCACGTGCCTCTTCAATAACCAGTTCGTGTAGATTAGGGCAGTGGAAGATGTCTCCTGGTTTTAGACCCTGATCAGGCATATCCGCCGCATCTACGATAATTGCGTGTCTGTAACCGTCGATTTCATCTAAAATGTCAAATCCGCCTGTGTTTAAGTATTTAAAAGCAATTTTTGCAGACTGGAGAGAAAGGTCCTGTTCCAATTGTTCAACCACCCTGATTCCAGCACCATCGTCCATTCGAATGGAATTACCGACACCTAGTATCACCAAATTATTGGATTCGGAAGACATCTGTGCTATTCGTCCATTCAGTCTATCAAAAACAAGGACAGTAAAACGCATGAAACTACTTACAATGATTAACTACTTTTTAGTAACATAATTGCCCTTGCAGGTTCTCCACCTGACTGCTGAAGTGCAGCACGAGCTTCTTCGGGACTTACACCTGTTTGTGAGGCAACAAGCATAATATCCTCTTCGGAAATCTCAATAACCTCTGCTTCTTCTGTTCCTACTTCTCCTTGCAGTAACTCACTCATTTCATCAGGAGAAAGATCCTCCGCAGTACCAATGATCTGCCACGTTTCTTGACCTTGGACAGTTAACTTAATAACTTGGGGGCCTTCTAGAAGAATACCGCTGCCATCATCTAAAGTCATGAGCACTCTTGTTGCAGGAACTTCTTCCATATTCTTCATCATACGCTGCATACGTTTGCTACTGCCTCTACCTTTCTGTCTTGCTGTTTTTTTTGGAGGTCTTACCATTTTGATTAACCACGTTCTTTTTATGACATTTTAAATATTTGGGCAACTTTTCAACCATCGACATAACTAGTTTCTCATAATGGGCTAAGGGAGCGCCAATGGAGACAAAATAGATACGATCTTGGGATTTACAATGCCAAGAAATCATTTTGGTTCGAAGTCGGATGATAGCAAATGTTTCTTTCCGTACTAACTGATAATCGAGGACTCTTCCTTGATGTCCACCAATTTGATAGGAATCCTCAGAATGAATCGTAAGAGAACTTTCATCATCTAAATTCTCATCTATTTGGTTAAGCTGATTTTTTAATAAGATAGTTATGTCCCCTGTATAATTTAACGTAGATTCAGCTTTAGGGCGAGACATCCAAGTGATGACCATGCGTCTTTGTTCCTTTCTTTGACCAGCTCTAAAGGTAATGACACCAGATTCATCTGTACACTTGCCTGACTCGATAAAAAAAGGTTCAGGAATTTTAGCACTCCACCCAAACCCGTACCAATAATCTCTTCCTCGTGTGTGACACTGGAACGTTTTCATATTTTGCAGAAAATTTTTCTCCATATTAGCAAATATATCAGCCCTTGCAAAATAAGCTAAGATAAAACCACGTTTGGTCTTTTGACAAGGAAAGAGAAGATCAATACTTTCATAATCGATAAGCAGTTTTCGGATCTTACCGATTTTTGTTTTGTCTGTGTACTCTAGATTGAGAAACTGAGCAGGATGCTCATTAATTTCGACATAGTAGTCCTCAAATGTCTTTAATGATCTTTTATACTCCCTTTTTAGCTTTTTCTTATGCAGGCGACTCATTTTTGTCAGAGAACGTAATGTAGACTCTTCTGGGATAGGACCCCATGTTAAGTCCGCCCCAGCAACTACCATCTCAATTTTTTCATCCTTTAGATCCTTGGGGGTCTCAATTTGGGCAAATCGTAGAACACCAGACACAAAATTACCACCTGCTCTAGTTAATGCCCAATCCTTAGGAATCCATAATTCAATCCCGCACCAAATGAGCTGTCTTTGTTTTGAATGGTTAGGTTTTTCTCTCCCAAATTGAGCAGCTAAGGAACCAGGGAGTGGTACTGCATCGAGATCTACTCCAATAAGTGTCTTCGGACTCATTTGGCTCACTCATGACAAAAAACAGATAGTTCGTAGCGTTTGGTAAGAGAACATAAGAAAAACGACTGTGATTAGTACTCCAACAATAGTCCATGCTACCTTTCTCATTTTAGCTTCAATCTTCTTTCTTTCATAGTAGTCTTCCTTACATGTGTCAGAACAAAAACGAATTGCCTTTCTATCAATGAGTTTGTCTTCAATCATCTTATAACAAATAACACAATGACGATGAGGCCAAACCTTGGATTCTGCCATTTTTTGCACACGTTTTCGAGACCACTATAGAATTTGACCATATTTTGGTCCAAACTCGTTAATTAGGGTTTTTTTTATTTCTTTCTTTATAGGAGTAACACCTATGCCTTTTTTTGCAGAGAGATAGAAAATCCCAGTTTCAGGAGGCATCCGTTCCTTAAGATCTTTTTTAGCATTATTAAGCGCTCTCTCACTAGAGAATCTGTCAATTTTATTACCTATCACGAAAATATTCCCTTGTGTTTCTTGAAGAAACGATACAATCTCTCTATCAATAGGAATGTAACCTTTAGCCTCCAATCTCTCACTTACTTCCGAAAATGAAAGTAAATCGACAATATGGAAAGCAATCAAAATACGATGTCCTTCATTTTCAATGAAATCAATAAATTGATCTTTAACCCGTTCTTGATGTCTTTTTGAAGCCCCCATAATCTTTCCATAACCTGGAGTATCAATAAAGCTGAGTTGAGGTGTTATAACTATACGAAAAAATAAACTAGTTGTACCAGGACGTTTACCTACTCTCAAACTCTTCATCTTGGTTAGATTCTTGATTAACGAAGTCTTACCACTGTTGGGACGTCCTGTAAATAGGATAAGTTTTTCATTGGGATTAAAAGAAAACAATTTCAATCAACGAATTTCATGTTCTTCATTATCCTTCTAAGGGCTTTTTATTTGTAATAAATGACATTTAGTACAGAAGTGAGACGGAAGCTGATCAATGTCCACTAAGAATTTAGAGGAAATAATCCAAAAAATCCTCTCCGAGAGCAAATTATCCCGTAAAGAAATTGAAGAGCGTATTTCAGCGAAGATAGAAGAATTAAGTAACTTGGTCACTGAAATCGGCGCTGCCCATATAGTTGCAAAAGAGCTAGGAATTCAGTTAGTGGAAGTTCGAACACGTCCCAGTATTACAATCAAAGAACTTCTACAAATGGGACCAGGACCAGGAAATATATTCATTACAGGCCGAGTTATTCGAATCTATGATAAAGTTTTGTTTAAACGAAAAGATCGTACAGGAACTGTCCAAAACCTAATTCTCGTAGACAACACAGAAAAAATCAAAGTGGTTCTTTGGGGAGGACATACGAAAAAAATTGAAGCGGGAAATATAACACGAGGAGACATCTTACGAGTAGTCCGAGGTTATTTACGTGAGGCCTTTGGAGGAGAAGGAGTAGAACTCAATGTAGGCGCAAGATCCGACCTACAGGTTAATCCAGAGGGGATTTCACAAGAAGATTTTCCAGATATCTCGGAATTTACAGTGAAAATAGAAGGTCTAGAAGGATTTACAGAAGAGGAAGTTGATTTAGAGAGTATAATTAGTCATAGAGGAAAAATATCCTCTTTCTCTCGGGGAGAAGAAGAACAGGAAGGGAAGGTAGGATGGCTTAATATAGCAGATGCAGAAGGTTCTTCGCGGCTTGTTTTTTGGGGTGAGCGAGCAGAACAAATTTACGAGTATTCTGAAGGAGATAAAATCCTTATTGAGGGAGGAACAGTTCGTTCAAACAGAGATGGAAAATCAGAAATACATGTAAGTAAAAGAACACGAATTACTAAACTAGGAACAGCAGCTGTGCCACCGCATGGAGTTGGAAATAGAGGGACACAAGAAGCCACCGAATGTAAGATTGGTGAGCTAGAACCTGCTTTTGAATATGTTACATTCTCAGCCAGAATTGCAGCTCGCGGAGAAATCTCTGAATTCACACGAAATGATGGATCCAAAGGAGCAGTAGCACGTTTACTTGTTTTTGATGGAACAGGGGCGATTCCTGTCGTATTGTGGGACGACCATGCGAGGGATATTTCAACCTATGGGGTGGGGAATTCCATCACTGTTGTTCGTGGTCTCATTCGTGAACGATATGAGCGTTTAGAAGTCAGTATTGGACGTGGAGGAGAAATTACTGGCGTTAAAGGTCAGAATATACCAAAAAAACCCCCCTTAACAAAAATAAGTGATTTGGAGAAGACCGGAAAGCTGGTATCAACAGATGTTGCTCTCTTAAGAATGGGAGAGATAAATACGTTCCAAAGACAGGACAATAAAGAAGGTAAAGTGCTTTCAGCAAATATTGGCGATGAAACAGGACAAACACGACTCGTAGCATGGGGAAAAGACGTAGAAACTTTAGAGAAATTGAGAGATGAGAAAGCAGTTAAGATGCTATTTGGTCGAGTAGTTGAACGTGACTCTGGTCCTGAGATACATCTGACCAATTTAAGCCAATTAAGTGTAATTAAAGACGTCCCTAAGAATTTAAAGGGATTAGAACTTTCTGGATACGTTTCAAGTGGACGAGAATATATTCGAAAGCCCATCCAAAAAATGGAAGGAGAAGAATTCATTAAGGTACGGGCAAGAATAGCAAGAGTCTTTGGAAAAGAACGGGAAAATCTATATTACCTTGCTTGTCCTTCCTGCCGTCGTAAAGCTGTTGAAAACACGGATGGGAAACGATCATGTCCTGAACACGGTTCCGTTGAGGCTATTCCTATGCTCCTCGTGAGCATGGTTATTGATGACGGAACAGAAACCGCCCGTCTTACCTGCATCGGTGATAGAGCAGAGAAACTTCTACAAATAACAGGCAAAGAAGTTTTTGAGTCAGAAGATCCAAATCTAATTGAATTAATCCGAGAAAAACTTGAAGGACAGTCTTTTATCTTTTTAGGACGAACAAACATTCGAACTAGATTTCAAGAAGATAAAGAAATAGAAGCATTGGATATTATGGCGAACCGAGTTATTCCAGTCAATCCAAAGACTGAAGCCATAAATCTATTTGAAGAGTTAGGTGAAATGACGGGAATCGAAGATTAAATCCAACACAGAATCATTCTAATTGTGAAGGAGGTATTCAAATAGCCCTAAATTTGACTGCTGGTTTAATTTTTCGTCTTATTGCTATTCTTCCACTTTTATTAGCCACTTGACCTGCTGATGCAGCACTTTCCAAGTCTTGTTTGTTCGCAAGGACTAGACAGGTTACTAGACTGTAGTCATATAGATGCTAGGGTTAGAGTAGGACAAGGAAAACATCAGAGATCTTCCCGAATACATAAAAAGCTAATTCAGGATCAATTCCATTACATTCTATTTGGTTGATTATTATCAAAAAATGCTTTACCATTATAGTAGCATAACGATTTATAGCCATATAAATTGACAGGGCAAACTGAAGCATACCTACAAAGGAAAAATGGACTGAAAGAAGGAATACAGTGGGACTTTCAACTTGTGTTGCATTATAATGATCTACTGTAACTGATTGGCTCATCACAAAAAGGCATATTAAGATTAAACCTATCATTAATACTCTAATTAATACTCTAGATGCCTTTTTGGCTGTTATATTGTTATCATTCATGGTTACTTCACTCTTAGATTTGGTATTATGTACCGAAACTCCAAACCATGAAAAGCTTGGACATGTGTGAAAACATGGCCCAAGTTTTCCACAATTAGTGTCAGCCCGTTTCGGGGGGTTGCCCCACACACATTTAGCACATGGGGATGACAGATGTTGCCATCTGTCCAATCTTCTTGCAGATAGGTTCTTTGGCATTAACCAATTTTGTATTGGCGTGCATTTAAGCCTCTAGCCCAACTCTATCGTTTGAATGCAACAAGACCGGAATCTCGGTTGCTGTCCGTGTCGCCGAGTCCTTGAACCGTCGTCATCGCCCATTACGCCTTGAGAGAAGGCGTTTCTGTCGGATTAAAACGTGTTCGCGTACTGATTTCTTCAAGGTATTGGCACTTTTTAACCGTTTGGAGGGGAGGAGTGAAAGTGAAGAAGACGGGCTCTCCTCTCCCCTTTGCCGGGTAATGGCCAAGTTTTTCGC
>JAEOTF010000367.1 GCA_016840025.1 Candidatus Hodarchaeota archaeon | reverse complement strand
TTATAATTTGAGAATAGTGAAATGTTATGAAAGTTTTAATTTCCTTTAATCCTAGGGAGTATCTTGAGATTTTACAGAAAGATTTTCAGGGTATAGAATTCATTGTCGAAGAAGATATGAAAAGATTGATTACAGCAATCCGTAATGTGGATGCTGTTTTTGCGGATAAGTTTAGTAGTGAAATGTTGAATTCAGCTAAGAAATTGAGGTGGATTCATTATAAATTTGTTGGAGTTGATAAATTACTTGCGACGCCAAAATTGAAGGAAAGTCCCGTGATTATAACTTCTTCGCGAGGGATACACCCTATTCAAGCATCAGATCATGCTTTAGCTTTAATTCTTGCTTTAAGTAGAAAACTGCATTTTTTCATAAGGCATCAGCTTAGAAAAAGATGGGATAGAACACCTTCTGTTGATGAGTTGGCTGGAAAAACGATAGGTGTTGTAGGTTTAGGCAGTATCGGTTTGGAAATCGCGAGAAAAGCAAAATGTTTTGGAATGAAGGTGGTAGCTTTAAAAAGGAATTTGACTTCTGTTCCTGCTTTTGTTGATGAATTGTTCTTATCCGAAGATCTGCATAAATTATTAGAAAAATCTGATTTTATAGTTTTGGCGGTTCCATTAACTAGTGAGACGCGAGGAATGATTGGTAGAAGAGAATTAAGATCAATGAAGAAAGAAGCTTATATAATTAATATAGCGAGGGGGGAAGTTATTCAAGAAGATATTTTGGTTCAAGCTTTGAAGGAAGGATGGATTTCAGGAGCTGGCTTAGACGCCTTTTTTCATGAATTCCCCTTGCCCCCTGAATCCAAATTTTGGGACTTGGAAAATGTCATCATAACTCCTCATATAGCTGGGGAAACCAGAAAATATCTGGACAAAGCGATGTCCTTATTCCGTGAAAACCTGAGAAGATTCATTGATGATAGACCATTGCTAAATGTTGTAAATAAGAATACAGGTTACTGAGCTATACTTTAGAATTTCAAGTGTAAGTAGAATATGGTGTCATGTTCATCTTAAAAAGGTTTAAACAGTGAAGACCTCACGAGGGGTTTTGTGAAGTCTAACTGCACCGGCTTCTGTTATAATATAATTATCACAGCAGAAAGCGTAGGCTTCTTTAGACATGGTTACAGGATGAATTACCATATTCATGTTCGCTTTTATGGTCATGGTCTCTTCAGCTCTAATGCCGGGACGCTCTACCATGTCATAGCCCTGGCTATGTGAATATAGTCTTCCCTCAATGGGGTAACCAAGGTTAGTGAGTAATTTATTGTGTTTGTTGAATAATTCTTTTGGTTCTGCGCCTGGGTTCATAAGATTTGCAGTTTTATCCTGCGCATTCACTGCATCACGCCATACCTCTAGTAAAGGTTTAGGTACCTTACCTATGCAAACAGTTCTACCAATCTCGCCATAGAAGCCTCCTGGTCCATTTACTTCAATCATAATACAAACTTGATCACCATATTTGATTGTTCGACCGGGAAAAGGTTTAGGGCCTTGTATTGCGGGAGTGCCTGAAGGCGCAGAACCAATCATGACCAAGCCTTCCATACTGCCCATATTAGCTGCCTGCCTTTTTATTTGAGAAATAATCACATGTTCCTTTACACCGGGATGAATTAGTGCAAGTGTATCTGTAAACACTTTATCTTGCAGTTCTATTGTTTTTTTGATCAGCCGAATTTCCTCCTTGCTCTTGACAGCTTTGATTTCATCCACAAGACTTGTTGCATCAGAAAGATTTATTCCATTAAGATTTTTTTTAATGTATTCATAGAAAACTGCAGACATGAGTGCCCCTCCCACAAAACCAACTGATTTTACTTTACTTTCCCTAATTATCTTCACAACAGCTTTTGCATCCATAGTATTGGTGAAGTTAAGGGTGGGTATATAGGGAAGTCGGATATGCTCTCTAACGCCCAGTAGCAATTCTTTTGGTTTCAATGGCAATGAAGGTTGTCCTCCATGAGAAATTACGCTCATTTCGTCATCCAAAAGAAAAATAACTGATACACCATAAGTCTCAGCCGGATTACCGGTGAAGTAATGAACGTATCCACCCAAATACTGGTTAGTGTTCTGCATAACTAAACAGTCTATCTCCTTTTTAGCCATCATGTTTCGAACAGCTTTCCATCGTCTTTTAAGTTCATTTTTTAAAATTTGTCCTTCAAAATTTTTCATCTTTATTTCCTCCTACAATTAAATAATAAAATATATCAAGGAAATCTGATTTCCCACAAAAAAAGAAGTATTTCAGAATATCACTTTCATAAATATTTATTTAAATATTTAGCCTGAAAATAAGCAATTTACTAAAAATTTTTGTTTTATCCTATTTAAAATTGACACATATTTAATCTAACTCTAATAAGCTTACACTACGAAAATTTTTAAATAACGACAGAGATAAAAAAAAACATTGTTGGTGAATTTTTATGGATTGGAATCGTAATTTTGTTGCTTGTGTGACACCTTATAAACCTAAAAGTCAAGAAAGGGATGAAGAGGGTTTAAGGAAGCTACTGCAATATTTTCTAAGTTTACGCGATAAGGGTTTAAATGGTATTGTGATGAATCCTGAAGCTGGAGATGTATTTTATCTTTCACGTGAAGAGAAAAGACGAAATGTTGAAGTTGCGAAAGAGGAATTGGGTGAAAAAATGCCAGTTGTAGCAGGCACTTTTGGAATGACAACAAAAGAAACTGTAGAGATAGCACGTGATGCTAAAGAATATGGTGCTGATGGCATATTCGTTATTCCTCCTGCTGGAGCACTGGATGTAACCTTTGCTTGGGATCCCGTTAAGTATCCAGAGGTTTGGACTGATCAGATTAAACTGCAAGATAAGGCAGTTGATCTACCGATTATAACTCATCCGGTTGGTAAATTATCTCTTGAATATGGTGAAGGATTACCCACTCCTCTGGTATTGAGAATTTGTAGTGAGATTCCCAACATTGTGGGTTGGAAGATGACATATAACTATAAAGGACATGTTCGTATAGCAAAGGCGTTAAGCCATTTTCCGCGACATGTAGCTATTCTGGGAGCTCCCGCCAATCTATTCCATGCAGCTTTTTCCCTTGGAATCTTGGATGGCGTGCTAACAGGCTCTTTAAATTTCTCTGCAGAATTAATTCTCAATCATATCGATGCATTTAAGAAGGGTGAATTTTCAAAGGCAAAGGAGATTTGGAACAGTGGACTTGGCGAATTACAGGACTATGTCTATTCAGAATTGGGACGATTACATGTTCGTTACAAGCTTGCCACATGGCTACGAGGTTTGATAAAAAGCCCCCTAATGAGACCGCCGATGCCACCACCTAACGAGCAGGAAACAATGGAACTTAAAGGATTATTGACTAAAGCGGGATACGAAGTTTATAAATAGAACTGAAGAAATTAAAACAAAATTTTTACGATTTTCAAAACTATTCTGTTGGTTTTACATTGGCCTATGAATTAAAGAGTTTTAATTTTATATTATTCTATGATCATGTTGGTTTTGGTTGACAATATTGTATTCTCAGGATAGAAACCGTAGAATGCAGGTGTTATAATTAGTGAACATTGAAGCTCAAGTTTTCTGGGTGGAAGCCCACCGGTTTTTTCAACGAAGACAGTAATTAGACCTCCATAACTCCACCAAAGTTCATTAATTGTTGTAACATTTTTAAGACTTATTTTATTCTTCCTCAAAATAAAACTGATTTTGTTTGAATCTACATTCTCGCCATTCACTACAATGATAAGATCTTTGATGGCGGACATTGGCTGAGCCGTATATAATGGATTACCTAAATCAAATCGGTAACCATCAATGTTTCCATCACCGTCAACATCAACATTTTTAATTTTTTTGTATGGGATTAATAGAAGATCTGCAACCAGCTGAACATCTTTCATGAATTCTTCAGAAACAATACGACTTTTTGAATTTGACTTTTTTTCTTTTCCAAGCATTTAAACACCACAAATATCTTCAGTATATATATCAAATATTATATAGGTTATTTAACTAAATAATATTATTGTAATTTAAGGAGGATAAAATTTTTGGGTTTAAAACCTAAAGTTGGAGTTAGCCTCTATTCCTATGGGGCAGATATAATGAAAAGAAAGATTACACTTGAAGGTTGTATTGAGCATGCTGCAGGCTTAGGTGTGGAAGGAATTGAACTTGTGGATAATAGACACATTCCAAATTTTCCATATCATAGTGTTTCTGATTTACTACAATTACGTGACTATATTGAATCTTTCGGAATGAAGGTTTCCTGCTATTCAACCTATATTAGTGAATCTACAGTTATGGGTACTTCTTTAGAAGGATATATTAAGGAATTTAGAAAACAACTTCCTGAAACAATAACATTAGGTGCAAAGGTTTTTAGACCTGGAATTTTTCCTCCAAGAGGTTTAGGAAGGGAAGAATCATCTGAGTTTTCTGTTAATAGGATAAAGAATATGATAAAATATGTTTTATCTGATTTGAAGAAGTATGATGTCGTTTGGGGAGCTG
>JAEOTF010000366.1 GCA_016840025.1 Candidatus Hodarchaeota archaeon | reverse complement strand
ATTATACCCGAAAGAACATAAAGCCCCGCTCCGACATAAGCTAAAATTGCTATTTGCGAAACATCAGATAATAAAAAAATGCCAATGATGATTTGTGAGATAAAGAGAACGCTTGATAAGGTTACTGGAACAAAATCCATCCAAGAAGAACTTTTCTGGGCCATTTTTTCTTCCCGCTCTTTTATTAAAGTCTAAATAGTTTAAAATTAGCTATGTATTAGATTTGGTCAATCATTAAAGTATCATGAAATCATGATTTTTGCATAATATAGAATGCTGAACAGTGTTCTTTGGGGTTCCTTTTGACCATGTCTATCTCGTTTTGATACTTTTTAAGCACCTGAAGAGCCTCCCAGTTATTCTCATATTTAATGTTTAATTCTTTGATTCGAATTTCTAATGGTTCGTAAAATTCTGTCCACCATGCGTCTTCAGGTAGCAAAAAAGAATCTACAAGTTTATAACCCCATTTAGGTATCCACTTGAGTTTATTTGATAGCATATTAATTGCATCATGGACTACCAGGAAACCATGAGGTTTTAGTAACCGATACCATTCCTTGAGACTTTTCTTAAAACCCATTATTCTTATTACGCCCTCAGCCCAGATTATGTCGAAACGCTCATCTGGGAAATACATTTCCAATACGGAGCATTTAACTGTCTTCACTCGACTTGACAAGCCTTCTTCCTCAATCTTTCTGTCCAGTCTATCCAACTCGAACGGGGCAATATCTATCCCTATTACCTCACCGTTACTCAGCTTTGCTAATTCAATGGTAGGAAGACCAGAACCACAACCAATGTCAAGGATACTTGGTTTTTCTAGTTTAGGAAGCATCTGAAAGGCTTTTCTTGTATATTTAATGAACCGTTCTCTAAAAAAATCTAGATTTATCTCTGCCATCAGGTCTTTTGTCTCAAGCTTCATATTTCCACGCCCCTAAACCACCAATCCTATCTATCTTTTTTATCATTTAATAATAACTTCTCAACAACTTTAGAGAAACTCACTTGTAACTTTCTGGTAACTCTAAGTTGGTTAATTCTAAGGATATTAGTAGGCTTTAAAAAAGAATGAAATTTTAGCCCTAAACTCAAATTCTAGCGCTCTTTGTTGATTCAACGCCTAGTAAAAATTAAAGGACCAGGTGAAGTTGCAATTATTGATCATGTCAAAGCACACATATATTTTTCTTACCCAACTAAATGAATCGTATATCTTGTCGATCCTAATATATATCATTTGCATTAATCTTATATCTCATTTAGTTTGTATAACTAGCTAACTTGGATTGAAAAAAAGTTGAAGGAAAAAATAGTTCCTAAAAAATGGCCTGTAGTTTTTCTGATAATTTCTGTAGTGATAGGAATAACCTTGATGCCTCAGTTCAACAGGTATGGAAAGGAGACAGCAATGTTCAGTACTGAAAATGAATTCATGTATGAGAAATCTATTCACATTTTAGCGATGCTCCTGGTTGGTTTTGGATTTCTGATGATGTTTGTTAAGAAGTATGGGTACACCTCGATAACAGCTACTTATCTTGTAATAGCTTTGTCTCTCCCCCTGTATATGTTAATTAGGCCGTTTTTATGGGGCTTAGCTTCTGAAGTCTCTATAACGAACATATCCATGTTGATATACGCTGAGTTTGCAGCAGCTAGCCTACTCATCGCTATCGGTGGTCCGCTTGGTAGGATTGATACTTCACAATATCTATTGATAGGAGCGTTTTTTACTCCACTTTACGCTTTCAATGAATGGATCTTGTTCAGTGGTAACGTGATCCCAAGCGGAATGTTTCTAGATACAGCCGGATCAGTAATGATTCATGCTTTTGGCGCATATTTTTCATTTGGATTGATTATGCAGTTGACATCAAAAAAAGAAAGAATTATAGATGTAGAGATATCGGAGATAAGCAACAAATTTGCAATGCTCGGAAGCGGGGTATTATGGATATTCTGGCCATCCTTCTGTTCTGCAATGGTAGCGGTTAATAAAATTCCCATCGTTGCAATTAATACGGTCCTAGCCTTATGTGGTGCAACACTTTCCACGTACGCGTCCAGCATTCTCATCAGAGGTAAAATCGAAATCGGAGATATAGCAAATGCGTCCCTAGCAGGCGGGGTGGCAATCGGAGCAATAGTAGCAGATGTAACACCAGGATGGGCTATGATAATTGGCCTGATTTCAGGTGCAATTAGCGTTATTGGATACACAATTATACAACCAAGATTGCAAAAAGCAACAGGGGGTGTCGATACCTGTGGAGTTCATAATTTACATGGAATGCCAGGTGTTTTTGGCGGATTAGCCGCACTAGGATTAGTAGCATCACCCAAATGGCAGCTGACTGGCACAATCTTAACAGTGATTTTTGCTACAATTATGGGTATCGTTGTCGGATTTATAGCTACCCACTTAGGAAGAAAAGAAACACCATATTATGACAAAGAGGAATTTGAGGGTGTCGATCTTACTGAAATATCTACCTAGATTTTAGAAAAATAATTTTCTGTCACTAATTTTAGATCAGATTTATTGAAGACGTTCTCCTAGAAAGAGGTTATCAATTTACCAATATTTCCAAGGCAAACTGTCCATATATTCATTTAATGTGCGGAGAGTTAGCTCAGCACTACCTGAATATTTTAACATCTTTATTAGGGCTGAAGCGAGTTCAATAGTTGTAATAACAGGGACGTTAAATTCAACTGCCAGCCTACGAATTATATACTCGTCTTCTAAAACACGTGAAAGAGTGTTTGAATTTCCAGAATTTTTTATAAGAGGAATATTTATTACCAGATCAATTTTCCCTTTTTGGAGATAGTTAAGAATGTTTGGATTCCTTTCGGCTTCTCTAACTTTATACAAAACAGATACATTTTGTAATCCTGTCTTTTGCAATGCTTCCGAAGTGTGTTCTGTAGCGTAGATTTTAAATCCTAACTCACTAAGAGACTTCGCTAATGGAACAACTTTACGTTTAAGTTTTTCTCCACCAACAGTAATAAACACAGATCCGTTTTTAGGCGGAATTTTAAAAGCAGCAGATTGTAAAGCCTTTGAAAAAGCATCAGCAAAGTTATCTCCCAAGCAAGCTACTTCTCCTGTACTTAACATTTCAACTCCTAATATTGGGTCTGCTCCACTTAAACGCATAAAACTGAACTGGGGAACCTTAACTCCTACGTAAGATATTTGCGGAAATTCGGGAATGTTGAGTTCTTTTAATTTTTTTCCCAGCATAATTAAAGTTGCTAGTTCAATAAGGTTGACTCCTCTTGTTTTACTCACATAGGGCATAGATCTGGAAGAACGTAAATTGCATTCTATGACGTGAATAATTCCGTCCTTTACTAGGTATTGAATGTTAAATGGACCCATTATTTGAAGGGTTTTAGCAATTTTATAGGTATAATCTTCTATGATCTTCAAAGTTGCTGTAGCCAAAGTTTGTGGTGGAATACTCATTGTTGCATCTCCACTATGGATCCCAGCGTTTTCAACATGTTCAATAATGGCCCCAATTATTGTGTCTTCACCATCAGAAATACCATCTACTTCAACTTCTTTTGCCATCTGCATGAACTTAGATATTACTACAGGATGTTCCCGCGAGACTTTTGTTGCTAGTTTTAAATAATAATCTAATTCATCTTTTGTGTAAGCAACTCTCATAGCTGAACCTGACAAAACATAGCTTGGACGGACAAGAATAGGATAACCAATTTTTTCAGCAAAAATTTTCGCATCTTTTGTTGCTGTTAGTTTACTCCATTCTGGCTGAGGAATAGCAAGTTGGTCTAGAAGAGCACTAAACTTGGATCTATCTTCTGCCAAGTCAATACTTTTTCCAGAGGTTCCTAATATCTT
>JAEOTF010000365.1 GCA_016840025.1 Candidatus Hodarchaeota archaeon | reverse complement strand
TGAACTCGATCCGTATCAAAATATTGTGATTGGATCAAGCATAGCATATGATCGATGGACCAAAGAAACCAAAAAGTTTCTAATGAAGGATTTTACCGATAAAAAAGTCGCAATCTTTGTCTGTTCTGGAAATGCAGGCGGAGCAGCAAAGAAAAATGATATTGAAGAGTATAATAAAATTCAGAAACAGTATATCGATGATGTTTTAAGCGAATACCCACACATCCAACCGGTTTCAACCAAAGCATTCGGAGGACGCGTGCGTTATCTAGGAATAACATTTCTTAACAATTGGAATCGTGATGTAGTTATTTCATGGGCTGAAGAATTAGGAGAACAGTTAAGTAAATGATATGCTAAATTAGATGAACAAATATAATATATATGCTATCTCTCAAATAAGTCCTGGCTTTTCCTTTGGTACAAAATCAATTGTCGAATTATTAAATAGGGCAGGATAGTGGTTTATACATCCATAATTATTCAAAATTATGGTGAAAGGTGTGAATTGGTTCGAAGAAGTCCTTAAAGGGTTGAAAAAATACCATCCTACCTATTTTTATACCGATGATACCACGCCTGCGTTAGGAGAGACTGTAAAAAAGATAAATGACCTGCCTAATCAAGAATCTAATCCTCTTGCTCAAGACATAATTTTAGCAATAAAAGAAGTAATTAAAGAGTTCATTGAGCTTTATTACTTAGTATATATTCCGTGCGCCTATGAAGTAGGTTGGATCGATGGAGAATTTGACTATAAAGCAGTCCATGAACTAGAAGCCCTTATACTGTCTGAAAAACAACGATTTCAATGCAAATGCGGCGAAATCAATGATCCATTAATTCATGTGCTATTCAAACACCATAATGATATTGTTAACCATCTAGTTACTGATAAAAAAGACACCGGTAAAGAGTTCTTCCTCTCTATTATTGGTTCTTCAGAAAATGAGCAGGAGGTAGTTCCGCAACCGAAACAGGTACCTGTGAAGAACCAAAAGCTCGAAAAGGAGGCAAAACGCGGACAAACGTCCTTAATTGGATTCTTGCAGGATACCCCGATTTCAAACGATAAAAAAACTCTTCCAACAAAAAAGGAATCGAAAAAAGAAGAGAATCAAAGAATTAAACAAGATGAAAGTAGACTTAGGGGCATATGTGAGGAATTAAGAACTGAATTTCTATTAGACCTCGAAAAAGAGGACAAATACAAGTTTATTCCAATAAGTGTGAAGAATTTACTTCGGAAACTACCTTCCGATCACCCGATAGTAACTGGCATGGAAGATTGGATAGATTATTCGATTAAAGCATTTGATCTGGGACTAATATGGTATAAATACAGTGTAAGTTGGTGGGATGGTGAATTTTACTACGAATCGGGTGATAAGGATCAAATGGAGTGGCACTGTGGAATCATGGGTGAAAAATCGGGGAATACAGAAGCTTTCCTCTCTTGTACAGTTTGTAATCAAGAAATCCATGATATTACAGCGCATGTACTCAATAAACATAACCAGGAGATTGAAAAAGAGTTGGATGAGGAAGAATTAGGATTATTCAAAACTATAATTGAATCCATGGAATCTTAAGCGTATAAATCAGATAACCACGATTAATTATAGTACAATGAAAGCTAGATTTTTCTTAAATTTAATTAATCTTCTACAGACTATTTTCCCGCATTAAAGCATCTTATATAATTAAGGAATGGATTGCTAGGTACTGCCGTTTTTATGCCAATTTCATATGCGCAATGACCGATAAAATTCTTTTTCATATATTATCAGAAATACTCTGAAAATAATATGTAGATATTTAAAAAGGATAGTGCGTATAAATACATGGAGCGCGTCACCGTTAATGAAATCTTTTTCTTAAGGTGGCAGCTCCCTCCCTCCCCCCTCTACTGGGAAGAGAACCCCTAAATACTTGAAAACCTTAAAATGACTATTATCACAGTTTTATCGATATTTACAATTCATCAAATTAAAATGGCGTCCAAAAAAGCTGAATGAAGGATATATTATACTCAATATTAAATTTCTTGGTAACAAATAAAATCAGAAAGGAATTCAATGCCGCGATGGATAGAGGAAGAGCAGTCACCCTATTAAAGAGAACCATCGCGTTGAAATTCAATCGGGTGACGCTCAAAATACTTAAGACTTTTCTCCCTTTTATGTGAAATGGGTAGAGGGTATACTGAAAATGATGTGCATATAGAAAAGCGATAAAATGCTATTAAACTGGTAGAATATAAGAAATAAGGGGAAGTGAGTGTTAAGAAGCTGCTCGTGACGTTATTAAGAGGGAACAACGATTGAAAAGCTGAAAGTTTAGTATACAGACTCATTTGAATGTTACACTACGAGCGTTCGACAATAAAAAAGAAAGAGGGAAGAACAATGAAGGATCTCAAGATAATGTATCTAATGATACTCACCATAGATACCCTCAGTATCTACGAACCCAACACCGATGCCGCCAAGTTCTTGCAACCGTCCGAATTCGATACCGATGACCCCCGAGTGTCCAACAGTGCAAAGATGGTCTTTTGCATATACTGAAAAGATCTCGCGACATATCCATTTTAACCAACTATACTTCCGGTCTTTCCATGAGACGAGTTCCCCATCGATCTTCAAAAAGACTGTCTGAGGACTACCTGACTCAACATTTCCGAAAACTTTGTATATTTTGTCGTCAAATTCCCAATGGATTCGACCAGCGCGTTCACCACGTTCTTCAAATAAGGTATACATATCCTCGTCTTCATCGCGACAGTGTTCTAACCAACAGACATGTGCTTCAGTGTTAAGATTCGGTTCGTGGTGAATGATGTTCTTCTTCTCAGCGTATTTTTTCAAACGTTCCATATTAATTTTACCTATCCCTTCTTAATCTAGAACACTTAAACTTCTTAAATCATTTTCAATTATTTATTTATCCTTATGCTTCCTATTTCAAATACAATAATTAGACATTCAGTTTATAGCTCTTAACGCATCTGTTACTGGGTTAGGAGACGGTTCTTTCTCTCTAAATGGAAATGACAGTATAATATTCGTCTAATGATCCTTTCGATGTGTCCACCAACCACAGAGAATGAGTGGTACAGTCATCCAAAAACTACCTGTAAGAATATCAAATCCTGGTATGGTTGTTCCTTCCTCTGGCGAACCAATCCCTTGAAGTAACGTTTCTGAAGTGATTGGGTCATTTGGTGCGAAATCTCGGGAAAAATGTATTCTTTCCAACCAGTTTTCCAGTTGAATGCATATTCCTGGTAAATGGTCTCGTTGTTTGGGGGGCGGGTTTTTTTATCCTCGTATATCAGTCCTGAAAAAAACGTACATCTTTAGAAAAGACGATAAGGGAAAAAAAGGAAACTACTTCACTCGCATCATAGTCTGGGTCTTGATAAGGTAGAAAAATATACATACAATTAAGTATAATAGACTTCCATATCACTCCACTTTACACTCGGGGAAGGCAATTAATTCTTTATCTAGTTGAAGGACTGAATTTACTCCCGAAGGGAGAAAAATGTGTTCTAGTAGTATATAAATGTTTGTGAATACAGCATATTGAGATCCAAATGACAAGCGTTGAAACTAATCAGCTTCAGGGGAAGCAAAAACCATTCATTATAGGGGGATTGTGAATTGAGAGGGGAAAAATTTGTTAAATTTGTGCCAGACCTACAAATCTCTCAGGATTGGAAGAATCATATTGATTCATTAATTTCCCAGTTTTTAAATCGGCAAATTGAATTTTATGAAGAGTTAGGTGTAGGAATCTATTATGATACACAAACTGGTGTGAAAATCACCGATAATATTTGTGAGTTCAGTGTATTGTATTTTGACATCGAGAAAAAAGAGAATCCGCTAAGAAAGGGAATCATAGAAATAGAAAACGGGGCAGATCCCAATAGATACTCTCGTACAATAAGAATAGGAGCAGATGGGGATAGCAACTTCGAAAGTGAATCTACACAAGAATTTCAGGATTGGGCTTTAGAACATATCTTGATCGACAGTCTAAAAACTGTAGTGGATTCTCTGATTAATGGCTATTCTACTGAAGATGTCAACGGTTTGGACAGAATTATTGTTCAGTTTACAGGGAAACCTGGTAAAATTGCCTATTGTTCGGATAGTACAATGAGAGTCACATTTGAAAATGACTTAGATTGGCATCTTAAAGGATTACGGGTAACCATAGAGGTCGTAATTCAACTAATAGAGGCAAAAGAATGGAGTGGAAAGTATTCTATCATAGGAGAACCTATTCATGGTTTTTTATCACAAACCTACAAGCACAAATTTACGACGATTTTGTTTTACGATCTTATTCAAGACGCTACGAAAACTATTGGGAATATGATCAGAAATGGGATGGGATGGAATTGGTGATAGTTAATTAAGGGCATTTTCACTTACAATTTCTTCAAGAATCGTACAAGCTAATCCATTCGATCAACATCATACACAAATTGTAGTATGAAGAAATCTAAATAGATTAAAAATCTATCTAAGTATCGAATCACTTTTTATGATCTTTTAGTTTAATTTCGTCTCGAATCTTATCGGTGTAACGATCGATCATCTCTGGAATGGGGGGCTCGATATCTCTGCGTTCTAATTCTAATAAAAATTCATTCCAAGGCATGCTGCTAAGTTTCCATGCTTTCTTTAGTCCGAAACTACCTTTGCTGTAGAAATAAAATATTTGATCAATTTTCCATTCATTAAATGCTTTGTACGTAGCTTGACGATATACACTTGCTAAAGGGCTGTTCATATCGTCAGCTATTAGCTTTAATATCTGCATATCTTCCTTCGTCATTCGGAGTGAAATTTGATTCATGCTTCTATAACATGCAAACACATTTATATATTTTTGCATTTTTTTCAGGCATGTTTGGAATAGACACTTGTAGTTGGCTAAAATTGGATTTATTAGCAAATTCGGGGTGGGAAGCCATTGTTACAACGCTTCTTGAAAATTTTCAAGTCTTTATTACTCATGAAGTTAAAAAAGAGGTTATTCACTTCCTTACTCACCGAAATATCTGGTTTAACAAGATAATCATTCTGCCATCTGATCCCAACATCTTTGAAAAATATGTTGGAGAAGTATTTGATCCTGCAGATGCTTCTTTACTCTCATTAATTAATGATAAGAGCGTGGTTATAATTACTGAGGATCCAACTATGCTAGTTGAATGTGTATCCACAAGAAATAATGTTATTCAAATGATAGATTTATTATTTTTATTATATAAAGATAATTACATTTCTAAAAACGATTTAATCAAATTAATAACATTTTTCAGAAAAAATAGAAATATCAAATTACGAAAAGCAAATACAATTAAAAATAAACTGTAAATTTGTTTTGTTGCCCCTTAATACAAAACTAGAGAGAATAGAGAAAAATTGACTTGTTTGGGGATCCTACTATTACTCAAATCTCAAAGGTTTTGAATTCTTAATTTGTTTATTTTGTCTGTAACTTGTGGATTTTCTGGGATTTGAGCTAATCCAATCGATCAATATCATAGACAAACTGTAGGGCAATTTCAGCAGCTCTCGCAATATTTAGACCCGATAACATATCCGGTGTATCTTTCAAGGAGTGCCAGCCAATAGGCATCCCATTCTGGGACAGACCAAACAATGTTGTAGCATGAAGACCTTTCCGTGTAAAATTAGCTGCATCTGATCCAGCAAATCGCATTGGCTCTACCTTAACAGGCACATTTACTTTTTTTGCAGCTTGCGCAACTTTTTCAACAACCAACGGAGAAAGCTTAGCTAAATACAGAAATTCGGCCGTTGCTAATAAATAAGATTCAGCATTTAGACTCTCGAGGTTGAGTAAGAGCGCTTGCCGTTCGTGTAACTCCTTGAAGTGCTTTGATACAAAACGTTTCGATCCTCTCATGTGTTCCTCGCCTGCAAAACTTACCAACCATACTTCTGTTGTTTCAGGTTTATTCATTGCGAGATATCGTCCACATTCTAATACAGCAGCAACTCCTGTTAAATTATCATTTGCTCCCAAAACCACTTTGTTGGAACGAAGAAAAAAGACCAAAATCATTATTAAGACAGTCCCAATAGAAAATAGGGTTAGTTGGAGCCAATCAATAGTATCAAGCACAGTAAATTGTTGCATGTCCCGAATGTAACTAAAAGGGTCAGAACTTTGGGAAAAATCTCCAGTTGTTATCAATAATGTTTTGACAAGTCCAAGTAAAATGTTCAGAATCGAAATAACAACTGCTATAATAATCAAATAACTTGATTTTGTTCCGAATTTACTCAATAACGGAAATTCATAGGCAGAATCATGGTGACCTGACAAAAGAACTAAGTTATGCGGATCTTGCTTGGGTTTTATCTTGCCAATAACATGAAATGAAGTTTTTTTAGGAAATAGAAAGTCCACCACTTCATATAATAAGTTTATTTGTATAAAATAGATAGTTAACGCGCTAATAATCAAAAAGCTTGATAATAACGGATGAATGAAGAAATACACAACTACCCCTGCTATATAAAGTAAAGCAGTTATCCTTACAGAATCGAGGAAGCCTTGGGGATGACATGTAAATTCTTCCTGCTCCACCTCATCACAAAAAGTGTTGAATTCATCATGAATTATGTCACCTGCTTTTTGTTCTTCTTTTGATCCACCTAGTCGAGGTCCTACTTCATCACATATTCTCTGAATAAACTCAACCATTTTTTGCCCCGAAGGATCCATTCGTTGTATGTTTTCCATAGTATTTACCCGCATTAATACAATAACCCGAGTTAGAATTGGCCATATTAAAAATCCTCTTTCACTTCATAATATATTTAAATATCTATAAAATCATTTTATTGACTAAATCTTGTAATTATAACTATACATTAAGGATAAAAACTAAGGTTTTGAAAAGGAAGCTAAATAAATGCCTTTACAATCCTTTAAGACAGCCATATATCGTGAGATTGCTTTAGAATTAATGCGTCAAGGGAGAACAATTCAAGAGACGGCTAATATTTTAGAAGTAGCTGAAGGCGTAACTCGTCAATATATGAAAGGAACATGGGGAAAAACAATTCGCTCAGTGGATATTGTTTCTATCTTATCAGCTACAAGAATTATATTTAAGGAGCAATGAATTAAGAACACTACCAAAGAGCATTGGAAATCTAACACCGCCCAAAACCTTGTGGATTAATGATAATAGAATTTTTGCCCCTTTACCTGATAGTCTAGGGCATTTTTAAAGCTTCATCTCAGGATCAGAAGATTGAATAATCACTTTTATATGAGATATAAAAATGAAAAAATCTAAGAGTTATTAGAAAGAAAAGATAGAAGTGTTTTTATGGGAACCACATCCTTGGGACGATATATTGTAGCAGATCCGTCCATTTGTCATGGTGAACCGACTTTTCGGGGAACACGTGTATTAGTAGCTGACGTTCTTGAACAAGTGGCAAACGGTATGGATTGGGAAGCAATAATTGAAGAATGGAGGGGTTCGTTAACCAAAGAAGCAATTGCTGAGGCGATTCGTTTAGCTCGCGAAGTTTTGCTCAATAATGCACCAAAATTAGTGTCGGAGCTATCTGATTCATGAATATTTTGGATGAGAATATCCCAGATAATCAACGACATCTTTTAAAAGCTAAAGGAATCCATGTTCGTCAGATCGGTTTTGAAATCGGTAGAAAAGGAATGAAGGATGAGGAGATAATTCCGTTCTTACACAAGATCGGGTCAGTGACATTCTTTACTCGTGATTTGGGATTTTATCATCCTCAGCTATGTCATTCTAAATATTGTTTAGTATGTCTGGCTATCTCTCAATATGAAGTAGCCAGCTTTATACGTCGTTTTTTGAAGCATCCTGAGTTCAATACTCAGGCTAAACGAGTGAGTAAAGTTATTAGACTAAGTCACTTAGGGATAAAAATGTGGGAGAGACATGTAAAAAAGGAACAAACATTTGAATGGGCTCTTTCCTAATAAATGACCAATTAGTACCACGTTTATGCCAATACAGACCACTGACAGTAGAGATAACATCACTACATACTCAAACTGGAAGGTTGCGCGGCATTCATCGGTTTTTTAGACGTTTATAAAGACATTGAGTATAAGGCTTCAGTGATTGGTATGGAACTATTAATTGAACATGCTCCGATAACTGCGAGCTAATTAGAAAATGTAAATGCTTAAATGGTGTAGAAATTCGTCTTCTAGTGACTAATACCTGTCAGTAAGGCTATTCACTCCTTGTAGTGCAAGTAACAATTGGTATTAGTCCAAGTGAACTACCCCGCCCTAAAGGACGGGGCTTCCTACGAGTCCGCTGAACCGCATCCAACTCACATTGGACAGGGAAACTCTCGTTTTACCGTTGGCTGTCTGTCGTAGAAAACCCTTCCATTGAGTGAAGAAGGATTCCTCGTTCACAGAGGGTTCGTGCAATAGGTTCTCAAACCGATCTTGGAT
>JAEOTF010000364.1 GCA_016840025.1 Candidatus Hodarchaeota archaeon | reverse complement strand
GAGTAATTTTGATTCTTCCGCTTCAAAAAGCTTCTTTTGGAGTTTTTCAAGGGGTATTTCCTTTCCAGTAGTTTCAAAGTATTTTTTCGCGATGTTTTTTTCGCTAGTAAATTCGTTTTTCAAGGCTTTTACAGCGGATAGTATGTTGATATCTTCTGTGTTGATAACTTGTGAAACAATATACTTTGCGTTTCTTCTCTTTTTTCTTTCAATTTGTAAGTAAGTTATGGCTGTTACGAAAAGAAAGCTAACCGTAGAAATGATTAAGACAAGTCCATTTTGTGCAATGGTAAGTGCTATATAAGACCAGGTTTTAAGAGGTTGCCAAAAATTAGCTATGTCCATTGCTATTGGGTAGAGTTCATCCTCGATTGATTGATATTCTAACGGATTTTGAGTGAATTTAATTATACTAATTTTAGACCACTTCTTTTCGTATCCTATGTCTGTCTTGTAAATGGAGTTAGTATACCAATAGAGGATAACCTCTATGTTCTCTGTTTCCTCTTCCAAGAAAACAAAGTAACGTGCTATTAGAGGAGGATTCTCTATAATGTGAACGTCTCTAAGATCAAGTTGGGTCACTCCTATATCCAAACCTTGTCTTTGGGGTCCTGTAATAAGGCAAACTTCCCAAGGATGGAGACAGCCTTTTGTAGCGCCTATTTCAAGCCCAACCCATGTCGGGATACCAGATCCGTCTTTAGGTAAATACTGGTAGATTAGAGATGCATCTTGACCTGATATTTCCTCGAATGCAGTGTCTCTATATACGAAGCTAAGGCTGTATCCTTCTAACTCAGGTAGGATTTTAATTGTCTGCTCATTTCCAGTGGGTTTCTTGATAAAAATTTCAGCATCGCTGCGTGTGAATGCAAATACTGGTACTTGTATGAAGAGAAAGGATGTTACTACTATTATTATTGCCAATATTTTGGCGAGATCGTAGTTAGATATGTAATTGATGTTAGGTTTCAAACTCTTACCACAAAGTGGGCAATGAGTTCCATAAGCATATTCAAGATGTAGGCATTCTTCAGTTGGCGTTCTGAAGATTTGTATATTGAAGAATTTTTCTGCCACTGATAAGAGAATTAAAGTTCCAAGGAGTATAAGGGTCCAACCTCCGAGGAAGTGAAATATGTTGAGGGCTTGTTCTGGTCCCATAGTATATCCAATAAGAACGAGAATAGTGATCCTTAGGATATTAAGGGAATATATGAGAGGCGCTCCTAGTGCAAATACTGCAATTTTTTTTGTAATTGGGCCTCTTGAGATGTAGGCTGTGAATAGGGCGAAAATAATAAAACCTATGATAGAATGGAGACCAGAACAAGCGATTTCTATAGCAAATGGGATGATATCTCCTGATTGCATTATAACTTCGATCACGGGACTTCCATATTGATTTTGTAAACTTATTGGTAGCCCACCAATTTTAAGGAGAGAATAGGCTGCATTAGCACTGAAAGAAGCGAGAACAGCCCCCACTTTCTGAGCGAGCTCGAAAGGTGGAGGAGTAAGCAACACGAGAAAAGCTATGGGAAACAGCAATGTCCGAAAAGTCCGTGGATTGAATATGATGATTATTATACCTGCTACAAAAATAGGGAGGGAAAATATGTGGATTTCCAAGGGATAGAACGTGTAAGATCCATACCATCTAATGAGATATGCTAATAAGCATAATAGAACACCTACAAATTCCTTCACATAAAGAGAGTTACCTGATGTGTACGAGTTAGATCCTTCAGAAACGCTTACAATGAAAACTCTTCGAAGTCTATAAAGAATGTAAATCAATAAGACGGGGATAGCTAAGATATGGGTGGAAAGGTCATTTCTAAGTGCCTCATTTGCGACTATTATTAGGTCCTGCCAATACAGAGCAACGGGAGCTAGAATAGCTACTAGTATCTTTACTCCAAGGAAGACTTCGTTGTTATTTTTCATGATGTTAACCTTACTCAAGATTCGAGCTGATCGATAGTTATGCCGTGATGATCCTTTCAATGAATAACATTATAACAAAAACTATGAAAAAAGAACTCATGATAAATGTTATGCTCTTAAAACGTTTCCTTTCTACAATCAACCCTTTATCTAATAAGAAAGAATTGGTTAGCTCAGAAGTAATTAAAAGGATTACGGATGAAACAGCTAGCCAAAGACCAATATCATATAATTCAAGAGGAAATTGCATATTTATACCTCGTTCACATGGATTCTTGGAGTGTTGTTTCTCTACCCCTTTTAGAACGCACAAATATATGTTTTGAACATACGAAGTTTTTTATTTTTTTCAACTTGAATAAATTTCAGAGGGTTTCCATAAAGGAGATATCTTGAAGATGTTATATACAGGAAGTGTTGCAGATTTAGAAAAAAATAATGGAAATATGATAATATATTATATAATGAGTAACAAAGGCAATGACGAAGTTTCACCCGACCAAGTAGATCTCGTCAATTATCATAATGGAATTATTACTTGGCATGGATTTAAACTGAATTATTTATCTAAACTAACAAAACCTGAAGCACATGAATGGATGAGAAAGGCTTCGAACCGAGCTGTCTCTGAAAATGTTATACTTATTGATGAAGAAACAAACTTTGATCAGTCTTGTCGAAAATTACTTGCGGAATTAATGAATAATATGTATTCAGGGTACTTGGATCTGCAATATGTAGGAGAATTGATCAAAATTAAAGAATCAGAGTAAATCTTGTTACTTCTATTTCCCAATTGGGCATGCATGGACGCAATTAGAGTTGCATGGGCCATAGGTCCATTTTAATGTAACAGGATTCATAATTAAATCATAACTACGGCATTTTTCTGCAATCCATTTGAAATCGTCTTCATCCCGTTTTATAGCACCATATTTACAGGCTTTAATACATTCAACACAATCACCACATATATCGCAAGTTAATGGAACTCCATAATCAAGGATGGCATCTGTTACTATGCAGGACAAAACATTTAATGGACCAAGTTTTGGGTGAACGATAAATCCTCCTTTACCAAAAACCCCTAATCCTGATAAGTAAGCCACCATTTTGAACGATAGAACGCCTGACCAACCATGATATTCAGTGACAGCCGAGTACCCTTTATTAATAAGAAATGTTTTCACAATTTCGACACTCTTTCTTGCTTCTTGACGAAGTGGTCCTAGCTCTTCCTTTAATTTAATATATGATTTAACATAGTGAGGGCCCCATTCCCATTCATAATCTCGATCTTCATTTAACTTCCTTCCGCATGCAATCATGATCACACTTTTTGCATTCAACATAAGAACAGAAGGAGTATGACCTTGTGGAGAGCCATTTTCCAATTTATCTACAGATATGATGCCAACAAGATCCGCTCCAGATTTTTTCCCCAAGGAAATAATTTCATTAGACAATGCACCAGATTTTCCATATATATCCATCATGAACACCGTATAATGTGAATCATCATAGAAGATCGTGTTTAATAAAGTAAATTTTCTGTACAAAGCTCGTGTGCGCATTTTATGTTTTTATTATAAAATCTAAAAAATATTTTATTTCATTTAATGCCTTTAAATCCTCAAAAATTGATGTTAGATAAATGTCTGTAGAGAAGGAGCCATTATTTACAATATGATCTATCCATTGTTGGCTCGTTTCAATAAAACCTATATTGACGATATAATCTATAAT
>JAEOTF010000363.1 GCA_016840025.1 Candidatus Hodarchaeota archaeon | reverse complement strand
TCACCAGGTGCTAGAGACCTATAAATCTCGATTGTATTTTTTCCAATGGATTCTGTATATTCAACCATGATCACGGCATTAGCTCCGTTAGGTATGACAGCACCCGTATCAATTTTAACGGACTGATGCCTGCTAAGAGTTATTTTAGAGGGCAATCCGATTTCAATGACGCCGATCACATCTAAGACTAACGGGCTCGTGGAGGAAGCACCAATAGTATCCTGGGCCTTCAGAGCATATCCATCAACAGCACTCCTGCTAAAACCCGGTACATCAACGCTTGCTATAATATCTTCCGCCAAAATTCTAGCTGCGGAAGTAGTTAATGTAATGGTCTCGGATGAAAGCGTCTCGATGTTTACGTGTTTAAAAAAAATATGTAAGGCGTGATCGATTCTTGTAAGTTTCACAAATCCTTTCATCTTTAATCCACTCAGCGCGCATGTGCGCTATTATTTGGTAAGTCTGCGATAACATCATTTAAAAGCTATTAGATAGATACGTTCAGCCGATGCATCTCAAAAAATTATGGGTAAGAAATTAGAAGATATGTCTTTTCGCAATTCTATGTGACATTTCTCCTATTTTCGTAGTCGGGGAATACGCGCCTCCTGTGAAAGCATATCCACATTTTCTACATTTCCATATTCCAACACTAATTCGTTTTACAGATTTACCTCCACAGCTTTGACAAGGATATTTTATTCTTTTGTATTCTTCTACCTGCGCCAATCTTTTTCTAACAGTTCTACCGTATCTCGCTCCTAAACTAGCCGTGTATTGTTTTTTAGTTGATCGAGTCATCCTTTTACCCCTTTAAAAACGTCGCTCTAAGGTCGTTAGCCTTTTTCTTTGAAAGGATGATAACTCGTAAAACTTCATCTACTGACAAGGAACCCGTTTTTCTTTTTTGGATCGCACAAATATTGCCGTTTTGGCCGATTGCCACCGTGATTTCTACATCTGCAGCCATTTCTTCTTCGAGGGAGGGATCAATGACTAATTTGTTATCGATTTTTGCAGTTGTAATGGATACAGGATAGTTTTGAAGGGGGAGACCAATGTATTTAGACTTGTATTTTAATTCTCCGTTATCTTTGACGACATAATCTTTCATCTTAGTATTCTTTAGAGCAGCAATCGAAGCTAATGTCGATGAATCAAAGAGGTTACCATCATAATCGAGAACATATATATCAACAAATATTATGAATACTTTTTTCCCCGAAACTATGCAAAGTTTTTCAAGATCAAGCGCTTTTGATTCGCGAATTCCGCGATCAACAACCCTAGCTAACTCGATGGCATTTTCTCTTGGCGGGCCTGGTTCAAAATGAGGGGATGCTAATGGGACAAGCTCAACATTTGTTGTGAATACTCCCTTATCTGGAGTGTCGGGAAAGGGAGTCCCCGTCTCAATTTTTACTCCTACCAGAACCTTAGTTTTTCCCAAGTTTACGCGTGCTGAGCCGGCAGCGGTTTCGATAAGCCCTGTTTCAACCTTCAATTCTCGGTAATCGTCTAAATCTCTTCCATCAAGTCTCATATCCTGCTTTAACAGCTCTGAAACTCTTTTTTGCGTTATTTTCGAAATAATTCCGTAATGTTCACTCATTTCTAAACCTCGTTTAATATTTCCTTAGGTTTGGGTTCAGGGGATTCTTTATCAGCCACATATTTTTTCTTTATCGCTTCTCGCTGTATCGCATTGATTTTTTTACAGCCATCAATAGAAATCTTTAGGGCTTTCTCAAATTCATCTTGTGTAAAAATTCCATCCATTTGTAACAATGTAATTTCGCCAGTTCTTGGAATTATGGCAATGGGCATATCTGCTTCGCCCTGTTGGTCTTCAATATCACTTAGATCTAATACTATTTGGTCATTAATTTTGCCAGAAGCACATGCAACGACAAGATCTTTTAGAGGGATGCCCGCATCGGCTAGAGCAACAGAGGTCGCCGTTATCCCAGCGCATCTTGTACCGCCCTCCGCTTCTAGAACTTCAATAAATACATCGATGCTTGTCCTTGGAAACAATTCCGTGAATATGGAAGGTTCAGTGCACTCTCGAATTACCTTAGAAAGCTCTATTTCTCGTCTTGATGGTGCGGGGCTTTTTCTCTCTGCTACTGAAAACGGAGCCATGTGATAACGGCTCCTAAATAACGCTTTATCGTATTTGGATAAATGTCTAGGATGGACTTCTCGTGGGCCATACACTCCAACTAGGATCTTGTTTTTTCCCCATTCAATGTAAGCTGACCCATCGGCCTTGTCTAGTACGCCTACATCGATTTTAATAGGTCTAAGCTCGTCAAATTGTCGACCATCTATTCGTATTCCCTTTTTATTAATTAGCTTTTTATGTACTTTCTTTTTTCGCATTTTTCTGCATCTCCTTCTTTTCTCGTTGAATAAGTTTATTTACACGATCAGTAAGTCCAGTTGTATGAGCATCTCTTTCAATCATGTTAATAGCTTTAGTGGCCAAGGCCTCTGATTCGAGCTTTGTACCGTTTATCAGTATCAGCCCATTCCTCCCTACGGTGATCTGGCAATTTGTCTCGCGTTTTATCAAGTTAATCATAGATCCTCTTTGGCCTATGAGCCTAGGAACCTTTGTTGGAGTTATTTCAATAATATGGCCGTGCGTAATTTTTCCAAGTCCGGGTTCTCGAATTGTTAGAGTAGGATCCTTAGTTCGATCAAATGAAATAATTTTTGCTAATACGACGTCACCTATTTTAAGATATTTCGACATCTCCTCTCGTCTAGAATTGAATGAACGACTAACAGCCTCTGATGCGAATAACACGGATACATACGGAGAGTTTATATCGATAATCCATACTCCAAGCCTCACACCCACAACTTTACCAATAACTAAGTCTCCTACAGCCGGAATATAGGATCCGCTTAGCGCAACGACATAAACATTATTCCTGACAAAATTAGCCAGCCCTGTTTTGGAAGCATAGATTTTATTGTTCTCTTGATAAGTGTTCTCGCCTGATTTATGATCACCTTCAGCCAATAATTCACCTGGAGTTACAAACTGTCTTCGCTCAATCATGTATGGCAATTATTTTCACCTTTACCTTTTTCTTAGATTAAGAAAGCTTCTTATTAAATAATTTAGGTTTTTATCTATCTTAAAAAGAGCTAGAGAGTTAAAGCGAGCTAGCGTTATTTTAATATTTTTATCTGATATTGTCCTCTAGTAGTTTTTCCTATCCGGTCTAAAAAGCTGGAATGTAGGCCAGCTGGCATCTCGACAACAGCGATCCATGAACCATCCGCTTGCCATTCCTCTTGTTTAATGGCGCTTAAATCTTTAACTACTCCTACCGTTCGTGCTACATGCTCTGACGAAATTTTTATGGCGATTCTTATCTGTTCAAATTTTATCGGGATAATTGGTCTTAGCTCATTTATGATAGCTCTAGCTTGTTCTTCACCACTTTTGAAGGGATCAATGACTAGACGTAGCTGGTTCATCGCTTGTTCTATTCTAAGGGGAGGATGGGGATATCCCGTTCTAGGATCTAAGCAGTTTTTTGAAATAAAATTGATTATTTGCTTTCTTTTCTCGTTAACAAGCATACGTCTCTGTGCAGTAGTTAATGGGAGCTCTCCCTGTTTAAGAATGGTTTCTGCAATTTTAAGCGGGTCTATGGTTTGAAAGGTCTTTTGAAGCTTCTCTTCTGACGTTCTCTGACCTTTACTTGCGTCAGAAAATATTGTATCTATTACCAAGACTTGTGAGATCTCGAGGGTTTTTCCCATTTTATAGTTTAACGCATTATCGGGCTTTACCAGGATTTCAAAACGTTCTCCAGCTATATTTATTCTAGCGACTGTATGCTTCTCGCTCATTTAGGGAGATCATCTACTAAATACTGCTTTAACCTAGCTTTTTTATATATGCTGTTATTTCCTCATCTGAGAGACGTGCGAATTTCTTAGTTTTAGTGGGGATAGTTGCGATTTTGATCTTTTGGGAATCGAGTTTTTCTTCAATTATTTTTGAGAAACATTCAATAGCCAGTGAGATTGCTTGGTTTAAGGACAGATCGTCTCTATATTTGGTTTCCAATATCTCTCGAACCGTGTCACTTCCAGAACCTATTGCAACGGCTTTATAAGCCCAGCATGCGCCACTGGGATCTGTCTGCAAAATCTTACTCCCAGAGATATCAACGCCGCCAAAGATTATTGAAACACCGAAAGGACGTACTCCGGCATGTTGCGTGTAAAGTTGTTTAACGTCGCCCACTCTTTTTGACAAGGCATCAACATCTATTGCCTCATCATACATGAGTCTATTACTTTGTGCATGGATTCTAGCTTGGTCAATTAAGATTCTGGCATCTGAGCTTAATCCTGAAATTGAGGCTCCAATATGTTCATCGATTTGGAAAATTTTCCACGTAAAATTTGGATCTTGAAGCTTCGTGGTTGGTCTCTCTTCTGCAGCTAAAACGACGCCCTCTTGACATGCTATGCCTAAAACTGTAGAACCGCGCTTAACTGTTTCCAGCGCATATTCTACCTGGAAAAGCCGTCCATCAGGCGAAAATACGGTTATTGCTCGATCATAGGCGCCTGGAGCTGAAAACATAGCCATTTGTAATTCACCTCATTAGAAATATTTAATTCTCCTTGTCTTCATGATGTAAAGGCTATTAAAAACCTTTTCGTATTATTCTAGATTTTCAAATTTTAATTTTTTTCGTTTTAAAGCTTTTATTGTGCCCGATACTCCTAGAATTTCTGCTTTAACAAAAAATCTAGACATTTGCATGTTTTTAAAGGCTAAGCGAAAGATTTCTACTAACAGATGATCGCACCGAATAATGCCGGATCCCCGCTTTCCGTTATAACTTATAACTCGAATATATTGTAGGCCTGGCAGATACCCGCGCTCAATTTGTGATAGCTCTTTTTTTAAGGTTTTTATCAAGTCATATTTAGAAAAAGGAGACTTGGTAATTAGCTTAAAAGCCAGATATCTTCTCCTAAATTGTTTAACCAATGTAATCTTAGCCCGTCTGTCCTTACTCTGCTGGTCTCTTTAAATCCTGCTTAGCAAAGCTAGTCCACGATGTAATTATGGCCCTCTTATTTTTTTACCTGCACTCGTTAAACTTCGGTGAACTCTGCCTTTATGGGCATCGTCACATATCCAGTTCAGATGTTTATCTTTTTTTATGGAGGGGGAGCTTGGAGATACAAGTATTACTTCGTACCATTTATAGAAGCCATCCTCGCCTACCCAGTATGAATTTAAAACTTCAAGGTTAGGAAATTTTTTGGCGGCTCTTTCTTCCGCTATTAGTTGTTTGTTCTTTGCGGGAACGTACCTCGTAGAACCCATTCTCTTTTGTCTGCGTCCAGATGTTGGTCTCGGTTTTCTCCTACCACCACGTCTAACTCTAGCGCGAGCGACAATGATTCCTTGTTTTGCTTTATATCCGAGTTGGCGTGCTCTATTTAATCGGAGCGGTTTATCCACTCGAACTATTGATTGTTGCTTTCTCCATTCCATAATTCTCTTTTTCATCAGTTTCTTAATTTGAGGTTTTTCTGTATCTTTCCAGCTCTGTGCAATATATTTATACACGATCTTTCCCTTTCACAGTTTATATATTAAGCTATTCATTTATTGATTTAACTTAATACTTATGTCAACTAGGGTATCAAACCAATTAACATTTAATTTAAATTGAAGATGCGAGCGCAATCACGTTTTGTATATAGTTCTCCTATTTAGGTATTTGCCTATAATTGTAAATTCATTGAGCTAGCTAGCGCGCGCTATGTTGTCAACTGCCGCAACAAATACCAACATCTCGTTGATGGTTACGGGGTTTTCAGCTTATTCGTAGGCTAAAAATATATCCGATAATAGGTAAAAACATTAATGTTAAATTTAGCAATTGCAGTTTCTCATTCATTTAGGGATTCACTTTGTTGATTGGCGTAATTGGAAAACCAAACACGGGTAAATCTACGTTCTTCAGTTCGGTAACGCTTATTCCAGTATCTATACAAAACAGGCCGTTTACTACGATAAAACCTAATCGAGGCATTGGTTATCTTCGTACTACGTGTGTTTGTAAAGATTTTGATGTAAAAGACGATCCCGTAAATTCTATATGTATGGGCGGAATCCGTCTAGCACCTATCGAACTTATTGATTGTGCTGGCCTTGTGCCTGGCGCCTGGCAAGGCAAAGGACTTGGAAATATGTTTTTGGATGAAATCAGCAAAGCTGATGCCTTGATACATGTAGTCGATGCCGCAGGAGCGACTGACGACAATGGTAGACCATGTAAACCAGGAACACGGAACCCGATTAAAGATATTGAATTTCTCAACTATGAACTTGTTATGTGGCTTCTACAAATCGTGAAAAAGGATTGGAAAAAAATTATTCAGCGAATTAAAACTAAAAAGGAAAATCTGGTAGATTCACTATCTAATAGGCTAAGCGGCTTAGCCTTTAGAAAAACGCATATTATTCACGCTCTAAAGAAAACATGTCTAGAGCCTGAAAGATTTCCTGACTGGACCGATGATGATTTATTCAAATTTCTATTTATGCTACAACAACATGCAAAACCCATGGTTATTGCCGCAAATAAAATTGATTTACCTTACTCAAAGGAAAATGTTGAATGGCTTCAAGAGCTAGGATTTCCTGTTATACCCTGTTCATGTGAAGCAGAATTAATCCTTCGAAGGGCGGCAAAACGCGAATTAATTTCTTACACGCCCGGAGATAGCGACTTTACTTTAATGTCAACATCTGTATCTGAAGGGCAAAAGAAAGCACTAGATTTTGTAAAAAATAACGTTTTAAAAATATGGGGATCAACAGGAATCCAAGCGATTATGAACCAAATATTCTTTCAATTATTACGAATGATTGCGGTATATCCCGTTGAAAATGTTGAAAAGCTATCCGACCATAAAGGCCGGATCTTACCTGATGTTTATCTTATCCCGTCTGGATCAAACGCCAGACAACTGGCCTATATGATCCATACTGAGCTTGGGGATAGTTTTATTTATGCAGTAGATGCGAGGACAAAGAGAAGACTTGGTGAGGATTATGTATTAAATAATAGAGATGTAATAAAAATTGTATCCGCCAAGGGAAGAGTTTGAAGCCAACGCCTTTAGACGCAATCATCGCAGTTCATCAATGGTTCTAAGAGATCCGTTTCTGTCTGGGCGGAGCAGTTCTTTTTCTCTTGTCATATCTTTCTTAAGACGTCTACGGTGGCTAAAATTATAACGAAAATGTTTTGAAAAGTCCTTTCTACTGTACTTGGCATTTAGTTTTAAAAAATTCAAGATCTTGAGTCTGTAGTACAATTTTTTTGGGAGCTAGATCTCGGTATAATACTACGTTTGGGCCAATCAAAGATTTGGGGCCCACCTTTATCCCGGGCATAATTTTAACGCCGATACCCACTTCTACATTATCTCCGATAATCGCGCCTAGTTTTTTTCTACCACTATCAATCAGTGCATCTTTTACTTTAACCTTAACTGGCCTCTTATCAAATCGAAGATTTGCTGTTAATGTCCCTGCACCTAGGTTACAGTTTTCTCCAATAATGCTATCGCCAACGTAAGACAGATGGCCTATATGCGTGCCGTCGAAAATAAGACTGTTCTTTACTTCACATGCGTTTCCAACATGTGCATTATTACCGATACTCGTGGATGGTCTAATATGGCAATTCGGCCCGACATTACTTCCTACACCAATGTAAACAGGTCCTTCGATGTACGTGCCAGAACGAATTTCTGCGTTCTCTTCAAGGATTAGAGTCCCCTTTACATGTGCTCCATCCTCAATTTCTCCTTTGATCACAGGTTTTTCTCTACTAAGAATTTTTCTATTTGCTTCAAGAAGGTCCCAGGGATACCCTATATCCGTCCAACTTTCTGAACTGATAGTATTCGAAGCAACTTGAACATTTCTTTTTAGCAAATGTTGAATAGTATCGGTTATTTCATATTCTCCCCTTTTAGATTTTGGAGTTTTTTTTATTTCGTGAAATATTCTATTTGAAAAAACATACACTCCCGCATTTACAGGATGTCTACTCACCGTCTCTAGTCGGGGCTTTTCAACAATATCTTTAACCACGCCGTTTTCTATTGTTACAACACCATATCGTTGAGGGTTTTTTGCGTAAACGACGGATAGGACATTGAGACTTTTTTCGTTATATTTTTCAATTGCCGATCTTATTACTGATGAATCAATTTGGAGATCGCCATAAACAATTAAAAAACCGTCACTATCAATATGATCTTCTACAAGGCTGATGGCATTAGCTGTGCCTAATAATTTTTCTTGCCGAATATAGCGGATTCGATGTCCATATCTTTCTCCATCTTTAAAGCGATTTTGAATTAAATCTTGATAATGATTGACTACTACAATGGTTTCAGTTATTCCCGCATCTTTTAGGGCAATAAAAAGATGTTCAAGTATCGGTTTACCCGCGATAGGGATCATGTGTTTTGACTTTGTGAATGTTAACGGTCTAAGCCTAGTTCCTTCACCCGCTGCAAGTACAACCGCTTTCAAGTATTATGCACCACATATTTAAAAAAAGTAATTAGCTAATATCATTATTTATTGAACGAATTTTTCTTCTGTTCTTTTTCGGCACAAATTTTTGAAGCGGATTAGTTTTTAAAATTCTCTGCAGTTGGCTTATAGTTAGACCTGTTATAACATCTCCAAATACGTCGCATCGTTTTTTTTCATTCATCTCTTCTATACTTCTTACTACGATTTCAACTTCAAATTCTGAAGGCAATTTTATAAAAATATGTACAAACCGTTGAGTGATTCCTTTATCCGTTTTAGATGGATACTCTATTTTTAAAATCTTGAATTTGCCTTTGAGTGCCTTTAAAACCCGCCCGAACCTTTCAACAAATGTAACAATATCTATATCGCTGCTTTTTCTAGCTGTTCCCCGCCAAACACTTCCTATAAGCCTTGGATTGAAGTCTTTCAGATCTTTCATTACTTTTAAAGCTTCTGTTCGAAGATTAATGATCAATTTTTTTCTTGAAATACCTTCAACTTCATTGGCTATTTTGTCCAGTTGAATGGCGACTTCAAGATTGCTAGGAAGCGCCTTACTGTTTAAAATTTTAGAAGCTTTTTCCTTTGCATGGTTGTACTCTTCAACCAATTTATAGTAAAGAAGTTTAGCTGCCTCCTGGGCAACTAGAC
>JAEOTF010000362.1 GCA_016840025.1 Candidatus Hodarchaeota archaeon | reverse complement strand
GGGCATGAAACCGGAACAGGAACCGGTCTTCTATTTGATGTATGGCATTGGAAGGCTTCACGCACAGGAACGGCGGATTGGACGGATGATAAATACTGGGACTCCTCGGGAAGGCATTCAGATGCTAAAGACTCCGGTGGTTACTTTGAGAATTCGGTAGTAATACAGGCTGCAAATGCTGCGGAGATTACTCAAAAACTAGGAAATTCCACCAATGTACCCGCATTCAGCAGCAATGACCGACCTTACTGGGATAATAATGCCAACATCATTACCTGGACTAACGGGGTTAATTCAACAGTTATTGACGATTTTATTAATGGTTACAAAACCGAAATGCCGATGGGAAGTCGGGGTGATGTGGTTTCAGTTGCGAAGCATGATGGAACAGCGTGGATGGTTGAATTCAAAAGAGCTCTTAATACGAGAAATACCGCAGATGATATAACATTCTCAGAGGGCGAAAGTTATGAGTTTTATTTCAATATTCATGATGATTCTGGTGGATACGACCATATAATTGCGGGAATATCTAGGTACTGTGTATATAGTGATGATATTACAGGACGAGCACCGCAAGCCTGTTGTGGACATGAAGTTGGTGATGAGCTCCTTATTACCACCACTGAACCTGAACCAGGTCCCCCCCCAGGAGATATTTCTACTCCAATGGCCTTTTATCTGAAGATTGTTGGAGAAAATACTGAAGCTGACTCTGGAAACACCTCAGGATTTGGAATTATAGCTTTTTTCTCGGGGCTTATAGTCATTGTATTGGTATTTTCTCCCCGTAATAGACAGAAAGAATAAGCCTATTCATCTTTTTTTTTTATTTCTGGTATCCTCTTTTTAGAACCCCTGGAACTCTCTGTTTTAGAGCTGAAAGTGATAAGGAGTGGGGTGAAGCGATAGCAAGTGAGTTAAATACGTTTGAATAATGTAAATCCTTGGCTTTTCAAGTTCTAGGGAGTAGATAAAGCTTTTAATTGTAGAGACGGTACTCATCCCGTTCGGATTTTGGTTGAAACGGGTCTTAAAGAACGAATTATAGCATAGTATTTCATTATAATATAGAATAAAATCCCAAGTATAATACAAAACAATCCGCTATAGAACTGGAAGACTTCAAATTCATAGCCAACGTTGACTCCATTTATAATATGCGTGCTAGGCATTATAAAAGGTTGGATAAAAAACACAATTCCAATTGCAATTAAAACAAAGGCAAAATTACCTACCTGTGATACGTTGGTCTCACTTAAGGGAGCATTTTCTCCTGTGATATGGTGTTGAATTCCATCCTCTATCCTAGGAATTAATAAAACTATTAGTATAATCAAATTCACAAATGTGCGAAAGAGGGAAGGAGAAAAAGACAATCCATCCGACATAACAAGAACTGAGGGGATGAGACCGCTTAAAAATCCTGCAACACTGTTAATGATCGCGGGATTATAAAAAAAGGATTTTCTATTCCGTAATACCCAAATAAGAATGGCCCAGACAAATGATACAATATAAGTTATACTAGTCGTAATAATGAAAATCAATTGCAGATCTTTCATGATAGGAGTTCGCGACATCGTAGATGGATCCAATGTAGGGCAAGTACTACCAATGGCACTAATAATACCGATTGTAAATGCTATTCCCGCTAGGATTTCTACTGTCAATACTTGTTTATTCATTTTATATACACTTTCTTTTTATCTTTTTAAATCAACATGAAAATGAAGCCACCGGTGGGATTTGAACCCACGACCGTTCCGTAAGAGAAACAAACATTTCTACTATCTTCCGTCTAGCTAAAAAAATCTTAAAAGATTGTTCTAACGCTAATCTCAGATTACGAATCTGATGCTATACCAACTAAGCCACGGTGGCATGTAGGGAGTAGTTTTCAATTGAAAAACCTTTCTTTTAAATTTTCTATTATTACTTTATTTTTCTGACCTTTTGTTTAATCGAGGGCGTTGTTCCTCAATTTTGAATGTTCTAAGTTTTTTTCAGTAGTAAAAAAAAAAAGGACTGATATTCGTTTAAACTAGGATAATAGGAGTATTGCTGAAATTCAGGTCTGCAAATATTATTTATACTCTGTGGCAAGAAAACCCACTCATCGCTTGCGTCTTTGGGTTGTTGACTAGAGCGGATCACTAATATCTTTCTTAATACGACCATCGGAGAGTAATAGAAGGCGAGAAGTGCTTTTTCCTATTGAAAGGTCGTGAGTCACTAAAAAAATTGTTTGATTTTCTTCCCGATTTAATTGTGAAAGGAGTTCCATAATCGATTTACCTGCCTCTGAGTCTAGATCACCTGTTGGCTCATCTGCTAATAAAAGAGACGGACGATTAGCTAATGACCTGGCGATAGCAATACGTTGTTTTTCACCGCCGCTTAATTGATCGGGACGACTATCTCGCCGATGGTAAATATCCACCGCTTTTAGGAGTTCTTCTGAACGTTGACGTCTTTGGGAACGGGGATCACCTGCAATCAACATGGGAAGCTCAACATTCTCTAAAGCGGTTAACATTGGCATAAGGCTATAGAATTGAAAAATAAAGCCGACTTTATCTCTTCGAATGTAAGTTCGTTCTTTCTCACTCATTTTGGTAATATCTTCACCGTCCAGTAGTGCCTGACCACTCGTAGGATAGTCGATTGCTCCAATAAGATTTAACAACGACGTTTTCCCGCAACCACTGGGCCCCATCATGGCTATAAATTCGCCTCGTTGTATTTTGAGGTTAATCCCTCTAATTGCATTGATTTCTATCGAACCTACTTTGTAAATCTTATAAATGTCTTTACATTCCACAACAGGAATCGGCACCAGGCTTCTCATCCCTTATTTTACAAATTTCCAGTCAAATCAATCATTATTTTATTCAAATAGAATCCTTCATGAATACCTTATATTTCTCATGTTTTCTTCAGTTTCTAGTGAACCGGTGACACTGAGTTGATAACTTGACAAAAGAAGTATTACGAATAATTGATGGGAGTAAGAAATGTGTACCGATTGAAATTGCTTTAAATAAGAATCCAACTCTGAAACACTATCTAATGAGTCATGATCCGCCTCGTTTAGATCTTGGATCACCTATTGCTCTACAGGAATACAACAAGACCATCTTAAACATCAAAACGGGGCTTCAGTTAACTTTACCCGAAGGTTTCCTCATTCCATCTGTGTGTTTGCGTCTGATATTTCTAGAAACAATACTGAAAAAATCGTTACGGGTGTTAGAAATAGGCACGGGAGCCAGTGCAATCATGGGGATGATTGCAGCCCGAAAATTCAACTGTACAGTAGTAGGAACAGAAACAAATCTTAACGCAATTGAGGCTGCTAAAAGAAACATAATTCAGAATAATCTATCAGGATATATTGAAATTATAGATTCCAAAGGGCAGATTTTAGAAGGACTTCTACAATCGTTAGGTGTATTTGATCTCATCTTCTCCTATCCACCTCAATATTCTTATTCAGATGGGGAAATGTTCGCATTACAAGAACGTGGATTTCGAGGAGTCAGTTCTGACCTAGGATGGGGAAACAAAGGAACAGAATTTGCTTGTAGGGTTATTCGAGAAGCGAGGAATTCTACATTTTTGAAAAAAAACGGCAAATTATGCCTCCTTCTGCTTAATAAGAACATCCTTCAGGAAGTATTATCAACAATGAAATCTTGTAAGTTTCGATATAACGCTATCAAAATTACTGCAGGAACACGTCAGCGTTACATTGTTATTGGAGAACAGAATGACTAAACGCTTTGCGTTTTGAGCCATTCCCAAGTTTTGGTAATACCTGCTTCAAGTGATGTCTTCGGTTGCCACTTCAATCTCTCTTTCGCTAAAGTACTATCCAAACTACTTCTTTGAACTTCCCCGGGTATCTCAGGAAGATGAATCATATCATTATTAGCGTGGGTTATCCTTAGAATCAATGACGCAAGTTCATTGACCGAGGTTTCTTTCCCAGTTCCGATATTAAAAACTCCATTGGCGCGGCTCGAAACAGCGGTATGAGCGGCTTCTACAGCATCGGTCACATAAACGTAATCGCGAGTTTGATTGCCATCACCAATAATTGTCAGGGTTTTATTCTTAATGATTTGAGATAAAAAAATTGAAATCACTCCAGCTTCTCCTTTCGACCCTTGTCGAGGCCCATAGATATTGGCATAACGCATAGAAGTTGTACCTATTCCATAAACTTGATGAAAAAATTGAAGATATTTTTCAAAACTTAGCTTTGAAATCCCATAAGGAGAGGTGGGTTCATTTACAGTATTCTCATCGGTGGGAAGACTTTGTGCATTACCATAGATAGCACCTCCACTGGATGCAAATACAATCCAATCCACTTCATTTTCTATTGCAGTTTGGGTAAGGAGGAGTGACCCACGGATATTCACATCTTCATCATATAGGGGATCCTCGACAGATCTTCGGACATCAATTTGAGCACCAAAATGAAATATAATCTCCACTTCTTTCATTATCTTGTTGAGAATTTTCTTATCTCTAAGATCACCCTCAATAAACTCTAATCTAGAAGTGCTTTGGTGGTGTTGAATGTTAGCAAGGTTCCCTGATGAGAGGTTATCAAGAATGCGAACTGAGTAGCCCTTGTTTAATAAATAATCGACCATATGGCTTCCTATGAAACCACTACCCCCGGTGACCAGCATAACCATTTAATCACCTAAGGCTTTTTTTTTATTTCTTGAAGTTCATCCGCGCTATTTTCCTTTTGACTGTCAATGATTGCCTTTACTTCAAGAAACATCTGTCTAATATCCCCAACAGAAACATGATCTTCCTCCTCAAGAAGTGCGGTAAATGGGAACTCGGGAGTGATGATCTCCGCAATTAGGTTATGTTTGGTGAATCCGATAATAAAATTTGATTTTTGAATCCCTTCAATTGCAATTTCGCGGTTAATTTCCATATCAGGAAAGTTAAAAGTGAATGTCAGGAAATTCCCCAACTCTCGTTCCATTTCCACATTAAAATCAAACTCTTCTTCAAATACCTCGATAATAGCCTCTAATAATTTAGTAGATTCAAGTTTCCAGTTAAGAGGATTAATAACCACGACTTCAGTCGGGCGATCAATAATTGTAAGGATACTTCTACTTTTAATAGCAGCAACAATAAATTTTTTTCCGCCTTTGATCGCACCTATGAGAGGAGACTTCTTTAACTTCTTTTCAGATAGTTCTGCCTTCTTTTTACCTAATATAAGATTGAGAAAATCTTCCAAGTAGATTTGTATATCAGGTGGAAAGCTTAAATCTGGTTGTTTCAAAATTCGGGCAATTTCTTTGATTCTTTGACCATAACAAAAAAGCGGAAGTCCTTTTTTTGGATGGTTCACACTAATCAAAATATCGAGAAAACGCCGGTCGAGGCATTTAGGACGAAGAATACAAACAACTTTTTTGTTTTCACACTCATTTTTGCAGCGACTAATACGAAAATCTATCATTTCTTGAACAAGATTATGAACTGACTCGGGTTCGCTATTCCTCAGTAGTTTAGAAAAACGTGGGAGTACACTGGAGTCAGGATGTGTTTTCAAGACTGTAGCCTTCTTCAAGAGTTTCAAAAATTAGATTAGGATTAAATACACATGGTTTGATAAAATTTATCCCATTACGAGAACTACATGTAGAAGGTTGATCTATGGGTTTTAATTGCCCTTATTTAATTAAGAGAGAGACTCCACCTTCTGTTACAATCATGGGAGTGAAAATACCAAATGGAGAAGAAACAGGATGTATTAATTTCTTTGATTTTGAAACTATAATAATAGAGTTTAGTAGATCGTACACATTACCCGAGATATGACATATACCTAGGGGATCCTTATCCCCATGATCTATTACGAAGCATTCTGAAGCAGTTATAGAAAACTCGCCTGTTGAGGCTATTGAATCATGAACACCAACAACTCCCCGGATATAAATACCTTGGGGGATATTAAAGATATTACCTTGCTCTAATTTTGGAGCATCAAGCACTAAATTACTGGGCATTTCACGAGGATAGACCTCGAAGTTTCTTTCAATATCCGAAAAATATTGAGCTCTATATGCATTACCACCTTTATTGTCATCAAAATAGGTAGATAATAAGGAAGTGAAGTATCCGTGATCTACAAGCATGCGTTTTTCCGTGTTTATACCTTCTTGGTCGATCTGATGAGATCCTATACCATAAGGAATGTGAGGATCGTCATATATAGAAAGTGCTTGGGAGAAAAGTGGTATAGAATTATTTTGATCCCTTTTCGTTTGAAAATTTGGATCAATGCTCCGTCCTAGGGCAGGAGCAAGAGAATAGGCAAGAAGATCAGCAATCGCTTTGTAACTCCAAACAAGTGGGAGCTTAGTGGCTGTAGGGACTATTCTTTCCCGAATATTAATAATAGACTCTCCAGAAGAATACTCCTTAAGAGAATCTAAAGCTTGGTGACCAACTGTAGTAATTTCATCGTGATCAAACCGATGATTGAATGTTTCAGCATATCCCCATCTCTCCCCGTAACGAACCACACTTTGAGCAGTAATCCATGCATTTTCTTCTTTCGCGATGAGGCCATTTGTATTCATGATTACAAAGTTTTCAGAGACGCGATGAATATCGTATGAAAATTGATAGTCAGAAAGGTTGGAAAAAGTTGAACTTTCAATGGAATGAAGCATTTCTAGAAGTTTATTTGTATCAATTCCCAAAAGGGCTTCATCAAACAAAGGTAGATCTTTTGGAGGATTCACGGAAGACGAAGGAAATCCCACCCCGCTTAATGATTTGGAATGACCGGCATTTTTGAGAGCTTGAGCTAATATTGCTTCTACAGCTGAAAATGTACCGCTTGCGAACCCTAACTTATTTGTAGTAGTTTTAATTCTAATTGCAAGTCCCTTATGTGTTATATCACGATTAGGAGAGGCAATCTGAGTCCCTAATGAACAAGAAACTAAATTAGTACTCTGAAGGAATATTTCAGCCATTTTTACAGTTTTATTTGACCGAATTTGGCGTAGAATGGTTTCTCCTTTAGATAATAGAGCATCTGTTGAGACCAGTTAAACCACCAATCGTATTTCTGAAACACGAAGCGCGGGAGCTAAAGCTCCTTGAAGAATGACTTGATTCTGTTTACCGCAAATTCCTGAAGTCATTGAAACAGCACTACCAATGGCTTCGACACGAGAAAGAAAGGAAGACATATTATCAACTATAGTAAAACCACGGAGAGGTTTACCAAGTTCGCCATCTTTAATTTCATAGGCCAAATCTACAGGAAGTCTAAATTCACCGCTTACAACATCAGCAGAACCTCTATTCGCATCCACTACATAAATCCCATCCCCTTCGAGCAGTTCATCAAATGACCAATCACCAGGCTCAATGTAGATATTACTCATGCGAACAAGAGGAAAGGAACGATAATTATAGGCCCTAGCGTTTGCAGTTGACTCGGTATTGAGATAAGTAGCGGTCTCACGACTATGAAGAAAATCCGTTAAAATCCCTTCTTCAAAGAGAATTGTTCCAGAAGCCTTCGTTCCTTCATCATCGAAAGCATAAGAACCCATTCCAGGGACAGAAGGATCATCGACAATTGTTACAATCTCTGATGCAATCTTTTTGCCTAATCGGCCCGAAAAAACCGAGCGACTATTGATAACAGAGTCACCTTCTAAAGCATGACCAATGGCTTCGTGAGTAATCAACCATGCAGGAGAAGGTCCCAGCACAACATTTGATTTACAGGGATTGATTAACTGGGCGTCCCGTACATCCCTTGCAGCTTGTACACTGTCTCTCATCACATCACAAAATTGAAATCTGTCGAGGTCTTCAGTACTACCAAGAGTACCGGTCTTTCTGTTTAGAAATGTTGAAGGAGAGATCCCTGTCAATACTTGAAACTCTAGGAGAAGGCTTAATTTCTCTTGGGTAATATTACTCCCCTCGGAAGACTGAAACTGTTGGACTGTAAAATCTTGGGTTAACTGAAGTTCAACACTTTCATTTGCATTAAGTTCAACCTCACAAAGAAGTTCCTTACTATTTTCCATTAGTTCTTCAAAATTAACCTCATCACTTCGCTTAGGTAAATAAACATGAGTCTTACGTTGAGTCTCTGCTTCCTTCCAAGGAATTTTTTTCCGTTGGATTGTTTCTGATGACCAGGCTATTTTTAGGGCTTTATTAACCAGATCTTTAAGGGCTATGTCATTAATATTGTCTTCTGCAACGAACCCCCACCCGTTCTTTAAAATACGAACACCAATCCCTGAGATAGAGCGAGTCCTAGAGGCTATATCCCCTTCAGTGCTTAAACGAATGGAAAAAACTTGACGTCGTTCTGCACGCATATCACCGTAGCGAAAATCGTGTGATATGTCTTGAAAAATATCTTGAAAATCTAATTCAAGCAATTTATTGCCTCTTATACTTAAATTGTCGGCTTGAGGGAGGCTTACAGGCTAACAACCCGCTCTCAATTAATACTGAATCAAAACATAGTATATAGTTTAAAAACCTCCCAGAATGCATTTTAGTCAGAAACAGCTATAAAACTTAGAAAAGGCATTAATTCCAAGAATAAATCCCTGAATGCATTTCAATCAAGCCCCAGACTGGTTTTTCTCTATGAAAAAGTAGATCTCTTCTATACCTCCAACTTTCTGACCTTTATGAGCGGTAAAAATCACTTGTTGGGGATTAATCTGAAAACGAGTAGAAGATATCACACGCTTGACAAACCCTGGAAAGTTCCAAATAGCCTGACACTTATAGGCAGCAATTTCTTGTTGAGCGTCCAAGATAAGACAATTCTCTTCTTTTGGAATGAGATTATAAGAACCAGAATTAATTTGAAACGTTAAAACAGGTAGTTGAGGATTATTCTCTTTAAAAGAGAGCACTACAGTTTTGACAAACATAGGCACTTCAACTTTGTTTACAAAGAGTTTATCCTCATCAATGAATCCCTGAAGATTTTGTTTAATGAAAACTAGCTCCCCATCTAAACCGTCTGTCTTTTGAAGTCTTAGATATATCCGAGAAGGATCCCAGTAATGAAATTCGAGTACCTGTTGAATTTGCTGTACGTTAACATGAAACTCTGAATAAGCGCCTATGGGTTTTTCCTTCTCCATTCAAAACACTCCAAAAGCGTATTAAAATCCCAAAAGTTCCGATTAATAAATTTAATTAAAAATCAAAACTTTCCTCGGGATTGAAGATGTCAAAGGGTTCAAACATATCTCCTAAATATATGCGAATAATAAAGAATATGATAAGAGCGATTCCACCTAATAATAACTGATAATCCATGAAAAGACGTTCGGGATTTCGGGCTATCTGACTTTGGGCTTGCAGTAAGTAGATATAGCGAAAGATCAAGAATGTAAACAAGGGAACAGACAATATTAATAAGCCCCCGCCGGGCTCTCTCTCGATAGAATATAGTGCATAACTGATAATCGTCATTCCTGCGGATATTGAAATAGCTTGGTCAAGCAAGGATAGGGAATAAAACTGGAAAACAGGGCGATGTTGCGCTGCGTTGTCTCCTAAAAAAGCTAAATCGGCTCTCCGTTTGCAAAGGGCTAGTAATAAAGCCGCTAGAAAACCACAGAGAACCAACCATGGAGATATTCGGACTTCAGCAAGATAACAACCAGAAACAGCTCGTAGAACGTAATTAATCGCAATCAAACTGACATCCGCAAAAACAACATGTTTTAGTTGAAAACTATAGATTTGTGAAATAAAAAAAACACCTAATACGCAAATAGCAAAACGAACATCGAGAGCTATAGAAATAAGGCTAAATGTTGTAAATAAAACTACTGCGGCAAAAATAGCCGTACCTTTACTAAGTTTCCCCGAGGGGAGAGGCCTGTGACGTTTTTCAGGATGTAATTTATCTTTTTCTAAATCATGAAGGTCATTAATAATGTAATTTACACTAGAAATTCCACAGAGACAAAAAAAACCAGCGGTAAGCAAAAGAAAGGTCTCTAGTTCAAAGATTGACTCTCCAAAGAATCCCCCAATATAAACTAAACCATTTTTGTACCATTGTTGAGGACGAAGGAGTTTAATAATATCAGGAAGGGCTTTTAGGCGCATTAAGGCACATCCATGAATATTGTGACGATTGTAAGGCTCAAAAACTAGTTGGATTTAAATGATGATAATGCAGATTCAGCTTCTAAGAGAAAATAATCCATTATTGGGAAGACAAACTGATGAAAGATACTGAGATGACAAATGAAAAACATCAGCTGACTTCTAACCAAATAATAGAGCTCATTTTCATGCCCATCTTATTAATTGGCGGATGTGGAGGAGCAATAGTGCTAGCAGAAAGGCTAATCCCTAAACAAGCTGAAGAATTAGTCCTTTGGCCTATAATCATTGGTCTTCTGATTGGTGTAATCCCAACTTTACCAGCTTTGAAAATCCTAGCGAATCGTCCTGTAGCTGATGTCGAATTAGTCATTAGAGGGAGTATATACGCTACAGCGGGACTCGGAACAGGAATTGGCATCTTTGTGATGAACAAAATTTTAGATATAGAACTACTCCTCACACTGTTAGGATTAAGTTTAGGACTGTTTTCAGCTTTCGTAAGCATTATCTCAGGGATGACGCTAGTACGAACTTACAAAGTGGAGTGGTTTAAAAATAAAGAAAAAAGAAAAGAATCTTAATGTTGTATTGGTTGTCGGAAGGAGTGGAGATAGCCAAGATACTTTATTCATGATGTTCTTCTGAATGCTTTCGTGGTTTTTTAATTTTCTTCCAAAGAATAACGCCTATGGGAATAGTAATCAGTGGAATGGCAATCACAGCTCCTATAACCAATGGAAGATTACTAGTAAGAATGGAAAACAAGTCATTTGATCCACTACTTGGTTTTTGATATATCATCGCAGAATTTATAACCCCATCACTGTTCTCTATAACCAAATCAACAATTTTCACATCGGATGGAAGGGTGGTTAGACTTATTTCAAGGGTATTTGGCTGCCACTGAGGTAAAAATTCAAAAGATTCTTCATAAATCACGTGTCCATCAGCTACAATCTTTGCTGTCCCTTGAGAGGTTGCTTCTTGTTTGAAAATGTCCCATGTTGAAATGTTAAGTGATAAAATTCCTTCATCTAGGTTGATGGATTGATCGTGGATGGTAATCAATGGTTTTTCATAAAATCTTTCCATTCGATGCACCCAATAATATGTATCATTTATTCCAGGTATCTGTAATTCCCAAGCAATCTGACCATCTCTCGTTACTTCTGTAATAATCACGGGATCCCGCATGTTTAGAATCATTCCTTTATCTCCGAAAATGCCAACCGTGTTTCCATTTGGTAACCGATCTGCGTCTCCACCCGATTCGGGGAAATAATAGGAGTCGTTGGGAGGAGTCCATGACCAAATCTCTCTCATAATATGATTTTCCTCATCTATCTCAAATTCTAAATACCGAGAATGACCAGAGGAGTTGTCTAAGCTCATCGTGGAAGGATTGGATTGGTTATATAGATCATTATCATAGATTATGAAACGATCAGAACCTATTCGTTCTAAACTATGGGGATGGCAGAATATGGTATCTACCGCTTCCCCTGCCTTATTGAGTAAAGTAAAGTCACCACCACGTCCCGCGTCCCAGATTACTTCTTTGGTAGTATAATTGATTGCCAAAATTGTGTCCAGATTACGGACGTTCAGATAAATGAGGTCATGGCTCTTATCCCAGGCGAAACTGTTGGCATGCATCCAATCAGCACTCCCGCGGAATGTTTCGTTCAAACCCAAGCTAGTATGACGGCTAGCATTGAAGGGGAAATAAAGTGTTGAATTCCATTGCCATACTAGATCCCCTGCCTGATTGTATTCTGAAAGAAAGTCATACATCACGGATTTTCCATCCCAAGTTTCTTTATCATTTCTCACGTATTCTAATACCATAAAAGTGTCTGTTATGGGATTATAGTCAATATCATGATGTCCACCAGGCACAGGTAAGGTTACTACCGAATTATCCTTATAATTCCATAACTGCATAGAACTTTCTTGCCCACCCATCATGATAGTGGTAGAATTAATGAACTTATGCACTGTTTGGCTTGAGGTTTCGAGTCTTGTAAGAATTTCACCATATTGGTCTACAATAACAACGGAACCAGAACCTATTGAAGCTTTATGATGTTCACCAATATGATCCGGGTTAAGAGAGACATCAAAAATTGGGAAGAGAGTTAAACCACCGCTTATATAGAGACTACTTTGATCCACCGTAACAACATAATCAGCCTCACCAACTTGTGGAACATATGTATCCATGATTGTAGCTGCAGCAATTTTGGTAATGTCTGCAATTTTAAGCACTTCATCAAAAGGACCCTCATATTCCAAATCCCCCTTTACATAAGCCGATAAAGGGGTTTCATCTTGTTTCATAATATCAATGAAGGTTGCCCAGTTTAGTTCAATTAAAATTCCGTAATCTTGGGGGATATCGGCACCGATTTTTATAGTAAGAGAGGAATCTCTAATGAAAAACCACATATCACCTGGGGCATCTGCAAAATCAAATAAAACGGTTTGTCTCCAATTCTTTAATATATTTTCGCGTTCTGGGGAGTTATCTGCTATATATTGGGCTAAAGTGACGAAATTATCCATATCATCCCATGTGATAGATTCATTCTGAAATTTACTCTTTAATTCTGTTTTTATCTCAATGATATGCTTTGGAGCATTTTCTAAACTGAATGGTTCAGCCTCTTCGTCCAGTTCCTGAAAGAGGTACATTACAAGAGCGATTAAGGCGGCTGAAACGACGAGGATAATAAGTAGTCCTGCAATTAGGTATTTTTTAGGTGGTATTCGCATAATCTCTCCAATTTTTAGATTCTGTTTTTAATTATAATCTGTTAGCCGAAGAATTTGGTCTGAGATAACTCCGTTTATACTATTTATTATTAGCTTTAAATCTCAAAAGAGGGGTTTACTCTAGAAGTAAGGACTTCCATTGAAAAAGCACAACATTCGTTGTCCTAATAGAGGAAGCGAAAAGGCGTGGATAATATCATAGGAAAGGTTTCTGTTTTCTCTTCCTCTCCTTTAGGAAGGTCAAATACAATAATGTAAAGAGGCGCAATAAGTGCGGGTTTTATTATTAGCAATGCCCAATTCTGTTTACTATTTTCAACACTTCGCTACACTTCCTAATCTCGGTTTATGCTCAATAGCGGGTAATATAGATCAAGAGCATGAGATAGCTATCGCAGACCTCATTCTAATAAGACGAAATTTTAAGAAATTCTTAGAGACAAGAATAACAAAGCATCGTCCTGATGTGGTTGGCTTATCTTCTATGAGCTTTCAAAGCAAAACCGCAAGATATATTGCACGGTTCATAAAGACGCTTGACCCAGAAATAAAAATCACTCTAGGAGGGTATCATGCTTCAATGATGCCCGAAGAAGTAGGGAGAACATGGGGAACAGATGTTGATTTTATCATTAAAGGGGAAGGAGAGCATACTTTTAAAGAATTATTAAATGCGCTTGATAATGCTGATACAAATTTACGGGATGTCAAAGGATTATCATTCAGAAATAATGGAGAATTTGTTCATAACCCATGGAGACCGTTGTCTGATCTAGCTACCTTAAGCCTTCCAAATCGATCTGATAGATTATTGACAAAAGGTTTTCACATCTGCGGTCGTAAAGCAGATGTAATTGAAACCTCTAGAGGGTGTAAGTATAAATGCAAGTACTGTTCGATCAACAAGATGTACGGGCGAGCTTTCCGAAAATATGACACTAATAGAATATTAGACGATATTGAAAACTGCAAGAAAAACGGAGCCAAGGCCATCTTTTTCGCTGATGATAATATTACCCTGGACCCTAACCATTTTATTAACTTCTGTGAAGGAATTATTGAAAGAGGATTGAATGATATTCATTATACAACTCAAGCACATGTTGGGGGGTTATATAATCAAAAATTGATAAAATGTGCCATAGAAGCGGGTTTTAAAGGATTCTTTTTAGGAATAGAGAATCCAAACCAGCAAAAACTGCAGACCATCGGCAAAAATGTAGCTAATATGGCAAGAAAAGCTGAAATTGTCATATCACAATTGCGTAGTAACAAGGTGCTTGTGCTTGGGGGATTGATTGTAGGAAATTTAGATGATAATGCACGAGATTTTTACAATACATACCAGTATGCCAAACAAGTAAAGGTAGATGCTCCCATATTTTTCGTTCTCACTCCATATCCGGGGACAAGAATCCGAGAGACGATACTTGAAAGAAATTTAATTGCGAATCTAGATGATTTCAGTAATTATGACGCGTTATCAGCTAATATAAACACCACCCATTTGACCAGAGAAGAAGTAGAAATCCTAACCGAATGGGCATATGATAATTTTAAAGGAATCGACTGGGTTTTCACTTCAAATATCGCTAGACTTTATCCGTGGTACTTTATCAAATTGTTAATTCGGTTAAGCCCATTAGCGGTTAAAAGGAATTATTACAGAATCAAAAAGAGAAGTTATCGGGATTATTTGAAGGATATGGCCTTGTTGAAAAAGGAATTTCGGGATCTTAAAAGATAGGATATCATAATAGATCGAATAAGAGAACATTAGAACGGAGTAACTCATAAATCATATCCAAATTTTCCCGCTATCTCCTTGGTTGTATGGATAATAGTGTCTTGTTCCTTTTCCGAGTATTTACTCTTATAATAGGTCGGTTGACGTAACCGTTTGGAATAATGTTCTTTTATCTTCTCAAACTTTTTCGAGTCCAGTTCAGTATGATCGATAATGTCATCAATCGTCTTTTTAGGTGATTCACAGAGGTCTTCATAACGTACCAGCAGACTTGCTTTTGCTAAATCTGGATTGGTCTCTAATTTCCTATGGATGTAAGAATACATCGCTGCCCAATAGACTGCCCAACCCTCGACATAGGTATTTTTCTGGGTCCATAATTGGCGAATTTTTTGGACAGTTCCATAATTATCCAAGTTGATACAGACCCGCGCGGAGCCAAACTCTCGATGACCAATGATTTTAGTCCAGTCAAGCAACAGGGAATCCTTTTGCTCAACTTCCTTTAAGACGCGGTCTTGCTTGGCTAAAGACGCAATGTGGTTGAAAGGATTCCGGATTAGAATGATGAATTTAACATTGGGAAATAACTTCTGCAGGTATTCCATCCTAGTTATATTATAATTATTTTTTGCCGCATAACGGGTCGCATGCTGGTCATAGAGCAGTTTTTTGAGATGAGTGCGATACCAGATCTCAAATTGCGGATTCTTGGTATTTCGATCGAGAATATTTGAATTAGCTTCATCATGAGGATTCTCGAAAAACCGCTGCCAGAAAATTTCTTCCACCGCCTCGGGGCTCTCCTTAGTGACCAATAATCCGTCTTGATGGACCCGTTCAACAGGTTTTGTCATTAATGGAGCATAATTGGCAACTTGTTGAGTCCAATGGGGAGTAAAAGGGAGAACCATGTGTAAATATCGATGGGTCGCTACGTCTGGGTGGTGGCTGAGCATTTCCACTGTAATTGTAGTCCCCGCTCGTGCAAATCCTGTAACGTATATCGGGCGATCAATGCTGATTTTTTCCACTTTTTTCTTTAATTGGAAATATTCAACGGTGTGTAACATATCTGCGAGGCGGGGGAACTTATGGAAGAACTTTGCGATAAAATACATCGGTACAGGAAAGTCAAATTCCTTGTGTTTTTGTTTCGTGGTTTTCTGAATTCTCATTTGCATTACTCGCCATAGCAACGGCCTTTTCATCTTAGTTATTTAAATACATCTTAGTTATAGAATACTAACCAGTACAAATGTTATAGAGCCTACCAGAATGAAGACAAGCCCCATAAGGATAGTTAAACGTGTCTCACTTAACTTATTAGCATATAAGGAGCCAAGACGCCCACCGAGAATTGACCCGAGACCCAGAATGAGCCCATATTCTAAATTGATATCCCCATGAAGTGAATAACCTATCGTCCCAGATAAGGCAATGATCGACATGATTGCTGTTGCAGTCCCAATGGCAATATGAATTGGATACTTGAATATCACTAATAAGACAACAAGAATCATTAGTCCCCCTCCTGCTCCAAATAGTCCGCTCATTAGACCAATAAACAACCCTATTATAATAATCAACCCTCTTTTGTGCCATTCGGATTTAAAATTAATCTTTTGTGGTTCTTCTCCTGTTTCTTTCTTTTTTGTCTTCTTTATACCATTTTGTAAGGTTAAAAGCCCGATACCGATAAAAACAAGGCTTACTAAAATGCTTAAAGAAGCTTCTCCAGTGCTTTCTGCGATCAATACCCCTAATTGTGAACCGATTAATGCACTAATGATTAACAATAAACTTGCATTCAAATCAACTCGTTCTTCACGATAATAGGATACAGCTACAACAGAAGCACCAATCATATCATTAAACAGACTTGTCCCAATAGCGGTATGAATGGAAGTCGAAAAGGCCAGAATTAGTAGAGGAACAACTAATATTGAGCCACTAACTCCAAGAAGACTAATTATAACACCTGTTGCTATTCCAATAAAGCCTAATATTACAATGCCGAATAAATCCATTAGGATCGCCAATTTTTTTCTTCTTTTGAATTTTAATGATTTCAGGAAGTATGAAAAGACTAAGGTCTATTCTTAAGATTAAAGGGGTGAAATTAGTAACACACGAACGATATTCTACTTAACTGGAGCTATATTCTACAATCTAAGCTTGAAAATAAAGATTATTTATGGGTTTTCAAGTTCCTTTTGCTTAATACCCAGAAGAAATCCGTCTATACTTGAGAAAAAGACGAATGGCTGAGTTTTTTGGTGAAGATTTAATAAAATAGATGAGAAAAAAGCAGCAGTGTAAGAAAAAGACGAATGACTAGTTATTGTTATTAAATAAAGAAAAATCTTCTCTAAAATGGTTGTTAATGGGAAAGCTTAATACTATTATTTTAGAAAACATGTTGTGAGTATTAAAAAATGCGTGTGAACACCAACAAACAATTTGACCTTTTTTGGGCGAATTATGGGTCAAGGATTATCCGTGGATTCAAAACATTTCTGAGTCTTGTTATGATAGGTATTACTGGCATTACTTATCTATTATTCGAGGATACACGCGACCCTATCTATGCTGTTATTGGAGTATCCTTATTAGGTGTGGGATTATGGGTTCTCCTCCAAGAATATGAGAGCCTAAAGAACTATGAAGCAATAGCTCTTCCATTGGTCAGTGGACTCTTCATTTTTCTGCTCTTCATGGAACAAGGACTCGACGAGATTGTACTAAAGTCTGAGATAGCTTATCTTCAAATCAGAACTAGTGTAATCATTTCAACTAACTTACTAACATATCTTTACGTTTTAAAGTTTATTTTAGGAATTATTTTTCTCCTTCCGCTTACATTAGACGCATTAAAAAATGAGGGGCTTAATTGGGGAACACCACTCATTTTAGCTTCGACAGGGGCTTTATTGTTGGTTTTTTCAAGCTGGCAATTGTTTCAGGGTGAAATTGGTATGCCCTATCGATTCGACGTGAGGGAATACCAAGGCACTGAAACCCTACTCAAACCACCCTTAGAATTACTTTTCTCTTATCTCTACATATTACTCTATGTCGCGGGGCTAATTATCGTAGTTTTTGCTGTATTCTCCCTTCGTAAGCAGAAAATTGACCTAAAAAATGCCTTTCCACTATTATTAGTGGGAGGTTCCTTCATGCTAGTCTCATTCTGGCATTTTATCCAAGGAATTGCAGGATTAGGGACACATCTTCTCAATTATAACTTGGGATATGTACACTTTCCCTCGGGCCGTCATATAACAACTCCGAGCGCTGTAACGATTGACGCAAGATGTAGTGGAATTCACAGTTTTACGATCTTCATTACCTGCTTCTATCTGACCTTTCTTTATATCGGTCGGCATGTCGAAAAGAAACGACTGGCAATTGCGCTAGGCATCGGTACTTTTGGAACATTAACCTGCAATTGGATTAGACTCGTAATTATCTACTTGGCAGGATATTATTATGGATATGACGCAATGAATACGGCGCATGATAATGCAGGGCTTGTAGTGTTTCTTATTTGGATGGTTATTTTCTGGATCTATGCCCTTGACTATCTTAACATTCGTCAAAACGTGGAAAAGACCGACGCAATTGAAACTTCACAAGAAATATAAAATATTGAATCATCAATTAGAGATGAAGGAACTAGTTTAAGGGATTGGGAATACTTCATTCATTAATGAAGGAAATGAGATAGTACAAAGCAAATGTATATTAAAATAAGAGTGAATTAATGATGAGTTGATAAGTATGAAAAAAAAAATATCATTAATCACGATTCAAAAGTTCTTGAGGAAAAAAATGGCTTTTCTCCAAAAAAATTTTGCGATTAAGGAAATTGGAGTATTTGGATCCTTTATAAAGGAAGGACAAACTGATCTTAGTGATGTAGATATTCTTATTGTGTTTTCTGAGGGAGGAGAGACCTTTAAAAACTATATGAAGCTAAAATTTTTCTTAGAAGATTCATTGGGTCGACAAGTCGATCTTATAATAAAAGACACACTGAAAGAAGGTATAAAAGATAGTGTACTTCGAGATGTAGTCTATGTCTAGATCTACGAAACTATATTTGGACGATATTCTAAAAAGGCAAGAAAGAGCTATTGAAACATCATAAGGATATTTACCTTAATTAAACTTCATCAAAATTTTGTAGGGGAAATTTAGTCTTCCATTTTCGAACGTTTGGGGAGTGATTCTGTTTTTTCATATGTTTGATCGCTACATCTATTGTTTCTGGGCTTTTCCAATCCTGAATTGGTACTCCCGACGAGATTCCAGCAGTTTTGAGCTGCCAACTGACTAAATCGGTTACTGATTCTAGATATGCATAGGTGATTCCCTCATAAGTCCGTCTACGAAGATAATAGGTCAGTCCTCCTTGATCAAAGACACGTTTTAAAGCGCCAAGGGATGTCCATGAATGAAATCTATTGTAGGGGACATTTTCTAGGCTATTAATAAACTGCTTTACAATTTCATTCCCATTATACATTAAAGTCTCGAAAATTCTTGTTGAATCGTCAGCATCAAGAAGTATGCCGCCTTTTTGATTAAGTGGATTCGACACCATTTCTGTGACATGTTCTATACCTTCTCGAAGCAAATCAAGAGCAGTCCTCGCAACTGAAGATTGAAAAAAGTTGGAATAAAGATACATGTCGTTGACGCGCATTGAGCAAACATATTTCGCTTGGGAAGAAAAATAGTTTACAGGAGTCACGTTTCTTCTTTGCCCCTCTTCTAAATAATATGAAGAATCGTCTTTACATAATGCTTCTAAATTCTCTCCATGACCGTAAGGCATCAGTGGAGAATCCTCTGCGATTTCGATGTCTCCAGGGAAGAAACGAACCCCAGGGTATCGGGGTTGGACATGTACGAGTACGTTCTGTGGATCAAAGATGTTTTGACCTAAGACAAAGTTGTCAATTTTAGTCTGCATATCGGGAGAAATATGAAGGACAAATTTCTGTTCTGCGAGTGAATCATCTGGTAGGTGAGAGGCAATTGCTAAAAAGAGTCTTACGATAAGTGAAATGTATGGACCCTCTTGGGGATAGCCAAGTTTGTTAGCAACCATAAGGGGCTTACAAAAAGCAAATGCAAATGTCGTTTCATTGATGGCTTGCGCCATTCGAGTACCTCCCCCAGCCAAGTTAAAAGAATAAATTACTTCTCCGTTCAAAATGCTATCGGGAATTTTGGAGGAAGTAGTAAGCTGAGAAAGCCTTGTAACTTCTAGATCCGCATCTTGAATTTTACATGCATTGATTTGGTCATCGGTCAAGCCTGGAGTTTCAGTAACTAACTCTGCGTACCTTTGTAATCTATTGATATATTCTACAGGAATTTTGCGTCTATTTCCATCCATTACTGCATTCTCCTAACAGAATAAATAGTACACAAGTCTTCTTAAGTCACAAAGTCGAGAAAATAGAAGAATTTTAAATACTCTTTACATTTTGGTAAAAACAATCTTTTTGCCAAATCATCTTCTGGCTTGAGACCAATATGCCCTCTCGTGATTATACAACGGTATCTATACCAGTAATACTATTTGAAAAGGTTAAGAAACGCATTGAAGACACAGGATTCACTTCGGTTTCGAGTTTTGTAACTTATGTTCTACGAGAATTAATTTCAGAACCTGTTCGAGAAGGAGAACCTTTTTCAAAAGAAGAAAAGGAAAAAGTTATAGAAAAACTACGGGGTTTAGGGTACCTTTGACATCCCCCTCTCTTGTAAGGCAGAAAGCTTGAAAAAGAAAAAAAAATCTACTCTTGGAACCTTGATCCACTAGTAAAAATTGCTCAAACAGATCATGAAGTCCTAATTATCATCATTATTTTTGGGGGTTACTACAGGGGAATTTCAGGATTTTTAGGAGTTGGAGGACGATTCAACCGATTTCCTCTTCAAGTTTGTAACTATAATAATTGGAATTGGTCTTTTCGGAATTATTATCGTATCTCAATTTGTGTTTGCAGAACTAACAGGTTTTATTTTTGCATTCCTTCCCCTTATTGGTATTTTTCTCGTTCTTCCAAGTATTTTATAAGAGCAAAAAGTCTTTAATGTCATTTAATTACGGGATAAGAAAGGTCTAAATTAAGAATAAAGCGATATCTCGCTTGATCTTACAAAGATAATTTGCATGTAATATGATTTAAGAAGTAGATGAAGAGAAAATGCCAGAGAAAAAAACCGTAGCCATTTCAGGAGAACTTTACAAACAATTAGAAGTTAAGATGGGCCAAAATAATTTTCGATCCATCGATCAATACGTAGAACATCTCCTCAGCCAGATCCTTGAAGTCGAGGCGGAGGGGCATGACCTAGATGCAGAAGAAGAGGAACAAATCAAAGAAAAGTTGAGAAAATTGGGATATATCTAAGAGGAAAGACAAATGGTTGCTC
>JAEOTF010000361.1 GCA_016840025.1 Candidatus Hodarchaeota archaeon | reverse complement strand
TAATTTTGAAAAAAATCCAAAACGTTTCATGTGTGTTCCCGTAAATTCACGAATAAACCATGTAAAAGTTCTTAATAAATTTAAAAAAGTTGAAGAATGGGCTAATACTTGTCATTACAATCGGATTGTTAATGGTACAGGCAATATTGGAGTTATTACTTCTGGAGTTAGTTTCACTTATGTTATGGAAGCACGTCGGGAATTGAATCTCTATTTTCCCGTCTTGAAAATAGGAATAGACCATCCTCTACCTAAAAAGAAAATCATTGATTTTATCAACGACTATAAGTTGGACAAGATTATTATTGTCGAGGAAAATGAACCTATCCTAGAACTTGGTGTACGAGCGATTCTCAATACAGAAAAGCTTCTCCAGGATGTTTTTGGCAAAGATGAAGGAATAACAGGTTATACTGGCGAGTTAGACACCTTAAAAGTAGTTAAGGGAATTGTAGTGGCTTTGTCTTTAGATATTAAATTGGATGAAGTACCATCTATAAAACCTGAAAATATAGTCAATAGACCACCAATTCTTTGTCCAGGTTGTCCACATCGAGCTACTTTCTATGCATTAAATAAGGTCACAAGAAACCAAAAGAATGCTATCGTTGCGTCTGATATTGGTTGTTATACGCTTGGTTTTGTAGCACCTTTGTTTGTTGGCGATGTAAACCTCTGCATGGGCGCCTCCATTGGTATGGCGAGTGGTTGGAGTCATACTAGACTTAAAAAAGATATAATTGCGGTTATTGGTGATAGCACATTCTGGCATGCAGGTTTATCAGCTTTAGCTTCTGCAGTTTATAACAAATCAAATATAACTGTCCTTATTCTTGATAACTTTACCACAGCAATGACTGGTATGCAAGATCATCCCTCAACAGGTAGATTAGCCTCAGGGAAAAGTGTTTCGCCTTTATCTTTTGAACATGCAGTGAAGGGATTAGGGGTAGGACATGTAAAAACTACAAACGCTTTTAACGTGAAAGAAACTACTGAATCACTAAAAAAGGCCATTCTTTATCCCGGGGTTTCTGTAATAATCTCAAAAGGCATTTGTCAGATTAAAAAACATCAGAAAAAGCGTGTTAGAGAGTCCTTTCCTTACCCCAACGTACTTAATGAATATTATATTGATAAAGAAGTTTGTAATGGCTGTAAGATTTGTATTGCGAAGTTTGCCTGTCCCGCTATCTCTTGGTCAGAGGAATATACTACGAATGGTAAGAGAGTCCCTGAGATTAATTCTATATTATGTGAACCCTGCGGTGTGTGTGCACAGATTTGTCCAATAGATGCCATCAAAGGACGTCTATGATCCTATGTCATCAAGGTTGTTGATTCGATCATTTCAGCCTGGAGATGCGGAACAGTGCAGTTTTCTTATGCAAGACTTTATCCTGAATCATGCCAATAACTTGTTTTATGAAACAAGACAAAATTTCGCTCAAGCTCGAACACCAAAGTACATTAGAAAAGCCTCTAAGGATCGATTGATTATTGTAGCGGAGATTAATGGAAAAATTATTGGAATGGGAGCATTGAAAGAGCATGAAATTCGTCATATGTATATTCTTGCAGAATACCAGCAGAAAGACGTTGGATCGACCATACTTCATTTTCTTGAGAATGAAGCCAAGAATAGAGGAATTAACGCTATTATTGTTAACTCTGTTTTTCATTCTGAAGGTTTTTATTCTAGAAATGGCTATAAAATGATGAAAAAGGTAACCTTAAATTTACATGGAGCTTTTTTTGAAGCAACATATATGAGAAAGCGCCTTTAATTAGAATCTCTATTAATTTAGTGAGATATAAGTTGATCCATCGTAGATGTTTATATTTATTGGAAAAGCTAACATCTCATATTCCATGAGAAAGATACAAAATGCTAGGCTGAATTCTGAACTCTCTTACCAGACCCAATAAATAGAAAGAGCAATGGAGCAGGCTCATGAGTTCTGTTTGATGAAAGTTTGTTTTCTTTTATTGGTTAGTTTAGTGTAATATAGGTTGAATTATCGTAGATGTTCATATCCCTTGGAAAAACCAACATATTATAGTCCGTTAGGAAAATGCAAAATGTAAAGCTGAATTCTGAATTGGTGAGATCAATGGAGAAAGCAATTTCCGAGATAAAGGTCTCAACAAATAATGAACCATTTGAATGAAAAGAAAACTCCGAGAGAAGAGGTAATGGGCCTTTAATATCGGAGAAATCCGAAGTTATTTGCCAGTATTCATTATATACGCCAATTCCGTTCAAAGAAGAATTGGAGCTGAGTCTAATGACTAAATCTTTTCCGTGTTCTAGACCATTAGAATCTAGGTCGAAGATGTAGTATATTAAATCGTTAGTCGAATTAAGCGGTGTATTTTTTCTTTCTAAACCGAGCCATAAACCTTTGTCGGTGCTAAATTGACTTGAAGTTTCTTCATCGTTTAACATTCCATGTACTACATAGAGTTCAAATATTTCATCCCGATATACTTTAACTATCGACTCCTTTTCATTAGTACTAAGTACTCCATCAATGTTTACCGATGCTAAAGTTAAATTCTGATCCAGATGATTAGAGTTTGGTTGATTATTGGAAAAAGAGGGAAGAAGAATTAACACAGGCAGGAGAGGTATCACGATTAATAATGCTGTAATGTATTTATTTTTCATCGTTCTCTCTTCCATAGATACCTTCCCTTTTCTTGCCCCTATGATAAAACGTTACGAACATTATCAAGAGCACCGAAGCAATAATAATGAAAATGCTGCTATCTTGAAATTCGGGGAATTTATCCGGTGCTACTTCGCCTTTCAATAAGCCGTAGTTCCAGCTCCATGTAAAATCTTTTAAATAGATATATATTGGAGTAGAAATCCAGTACGGAGTTGCTGTGGCATCGTCTTGTATTGCAGCTTTTATAGAGACCAAATAACGGTCATCGGGAAGGAGAGTCGCATCCCACAGAAAAGCAACGGTATTTTCCGAAGCATCGGAGGAAAATTTAGTGACGGGAAATTCTATGTCATTAACAGTTAAGACTAACTGGTTTATTGAATAATCTGTCTGCATAATGTACTTAAATATAGTTACTACTTCAATTATGCCATTAACAACGCTACCAACTTGTGGACTGGCAATATGGATGGTTTCAATTGATCTAGATTCATTTTTGTCCATTATTGATCTTGAAGAATCCCCATCAAAATCTAAATCCTTATGGGATAGATATCTGCGATTTGGACTGGGGAGTACAGCTAAACTATCAAGAAGTGTAACAAAAAATTCATTTTTGGTAATTTGCCCCTTTTCTTCCCAAGTTACTCCATCTGTAGAGATCATCTTAAGAGTAAAAAGAAAAGTGGCAATTATATTATAGTTACGGCGCTTAAATGAGAATTCAATAATCTCCGAAGTCTCTTGAGCTTGAGTCGTGTTAAATTCGAGTAAAATGTAGAAAGTAGCTTGGTCATTCAGAACCAGTAAACGTGCTGTTGATAGTTCATCAAAATTGGCTTTGGATTCAAATGAGAATCCTGTAGCGTTCTGCCATTCATCGACACTCTTGACGTTATCAATAGTGGGTAGGAACGACGCCCAGCCAGACACTTTTTTGTCTATCACTTTTGGGTCGATAATGGGCACTGAAATAGTAGTAGGTATTGTAGTAGTGAGACCTCCCACTGCGGAGATGAACATATTAACTTTAACATCATTTGATAGAGTCCAGCTATAATCGGGTTCAGGAGTGAAAGGTTCGGGTTCCAAGAAAGGAACATAATCAACCCAGTAAGTGCGTGAAAAATAGCCCCCTGCCATCATTATAATTAAGATAAAGGTTAGGGCGGTAAAACGTTTTTTGGTCACACGAGGCAAGCCCAGCAATTTTCTCTTTTTCTCAACCGCCACTGGCCTAATAACAGCCTTTCCACTGACGTATTCTTGTTTTATTTTGTCGGTAAAAGCAGCAAGATTAGAAATTCTCTCAGCTTGTTCGCGGAAGAATTTGTCTAGTTTTTTCGCTTGTTTTTTTACCTTTTTCCCGTAAATAGCGACTGCCATGCTTTGGGTCCAATAGTACAAAGCAGTTTTTTTCTGTATATTAACCTGCTGAGTTTGTCTTTCTACAGGCGCAGGAAATCTATTTGTAATTGTACTGGCTTGTTCTGCAGCTAGATTATACCTGAACATGTTTCTAAAAGCAGTTAAATCCCAGATTACTACACCGATTTCCCCTTTGACTATTTTCTCCATCTCTCTTGCGAGGCGTTCTGCAGACTCCCAGAATAAAATGTCATTAAAAATCTTATTAGCAACCACGCTATATTGTGAATAGGCCGCCCTGTCGATGATTCCTTGTTGGAGTTCCCTAGAATAATTTCGCTCAAATCGTTCAACTGTAACTTGTAACGCTAATCGTAGTAGTTCATCCTCTTTGGCGACTATCATGAAAGCTATAGCTTGATCACCGGATTCAACCATAAGAGTAAATTCGCCTGCTTTAAGCTCCTTAGGTCTTTTACTGCGCTTAGTAGCAATGATTCTTTCCATAACGCTTGAAAGTGCATTTAATATCGCACTTAGCTGATTTTT
>JAEOTF010000360.1 GCA_016840025.1 Candidatus Hodarchaeota archaeon | reverse complement strand
GAAACTGTACAATTATTGATTGCAAAATGTACACCAGAATTCTGTACACTAATACAATATTCAAATTTACTATCAACATCAATCGTTACATTTTCGATAATGTAAGGATTACCTTGAGTCCCATTACCACCTCCAAACCACACTTCTCCTTCAGCCCAAGTCCAATTATTAACTCCCGCGTCATCAATTTCAATCGGGATTGTCAAATTCCAATATCCTGAGTTTTTTAAATTACTTGGGTCGTTTCTTACTTCACGATCATTAGTAGAATTAGGAGGGTTAAAACTGACATTAATCTGAGGTAAACTAAATAAAATTAATACACCTACTCCCAAAAGAGAAAGGAGGATGATTTCATTTCTTTTAATGTTCATATTTATTCCCATCTATGTCTTATATACTTGTTAAAATAGTATTTAAATCTAATTACATAGTTTACCACCACATTTTAGATTATTACCACCAACTTATAGATAAGAAAAAAGCTCGCTTAATATCATTAGCGCTAAAAATAGGAACTTAATCCAGTTAAGGGGGAGGTTAACAATATAAACCCGAAGCAATTATTTATGCTTAATAAAAGTACCCTTATTAAATTCATTAAAGGCTATTCTTAATTCTTCTTCTGTATTCATAACAATCGGACCTCTCCAAGCCACAGGTTCCCCTATTGGCTTACCAGAAATCAAAAGAAATCTAACAGATTTGTCTTTAGTTCTTATTAAAACTTCATCACCCTCTCTAAAAATTACAAGGTGTTCTGCACCAACAATTTCCTCTGTGATTGGATCACAAATCGCCTCTCCTTCTATAACATACGCAAAAACATTATGAGTATTACTTATTGCGTGTTTAAATTCTGAATTGGATTCTATGAAGACATCTAAATATTCCGGTTCGGTTATTATATCTTGTACGGGCCCTCTAACTCCATTTATTTCCCCACATACTACTTTTACCTTCACGCTATCGTTTACGATAACTTCAGGAATTTGTTCTTTTGTTATATCTCGATAGCGGGGGTTCATCATTTTATGAGATGCTGGAAGATTGGCCCACAATTGAAAGCCAGCTAAGACAGGATCATCTATATTTTTCTTCGGCATCTCTTGATGTATTATGCCGCTCCCCGCGGTCATCCACTGAACATCACCAGCTCCAATAACTCCACTATTGCCCATACTATCTCCATGCTCAACTTGACCATGAAGCATATAAGTAATCGTTTCAATTCCTCGATGAGGGTGCCATGGAAATCCTGCTAAGTAGTCGTTAGGATCATCTGAATGGAAGTCGTCTAAAAGTAAAAATGGATCTAATGAAGGATCAGCGTATCCAAACGCTCGTTTCAACCTAACTCCCCCCCCTTCCATTGTTTTTCTACTTTTAAGAGTTACTCCTAATTTTCTAATTTTTAACATTATGTTGTCTCTTCTATTTAGTATTATTCTCGTTATACTAAGTTTACTTAACTAAACTCAAGTAATAAAAAGTTGTTACTATAAATCATAATATAATCTCACTCCAAATATTGATTTTATAAATAATCGCTTATATTAAATAAGAAAAGGTTTGAAAAGATAGGTACTTAAAAATTCGGAATTTTTACTGGTTCTTCTCTTCTGATTCTGCCAACCCTTTTTTAGGATCTTCTATTTTTTCTTGTACTTCTTCATCGTTTTCGTTGCTTACTGCTTCAGTCATTTCATTTTCTTGAGTGACTTCATCTTTTAGCTCTATTTTTAGATCTGCTTCTGGTTCTGGTTCAGGAGGCGCAGGTTCGCGAGATATAATTACTTTAGCGAATCTGAGTACATCTTTATCCATTTTCCAACCGTCTTGAATGATTTCTATAATCGAATTATTAGGAAGATCGTCTCTTTCTAAAGAACTCAACGCTTCATGGTTAGAATAGTCAAAAGCATCGTTAACTTTAACATCAATTGGTTCTGCTTTATGAAACTTCAAAATGCTCATAAATTGGTCGTAGAATTGCTTTAAAATGGCTTTATTTTCGTCACTACCATCCAGAGCTTTTTTAAAGGAATCATACAAAGGTAGGAAAGATTTCAAAGTATATCCTATGTATTCTTTTCTTAGATTTTGCCGGTTTTTGTCCCACCGTTTTTGAGCGTTCTCAAATTCGGCTTGAAGCCTCATGTGTTTACTTTTCCAACTTTCGCTTTCTTTTTGGTGTTTAGCGAGGAGCTCTTTATTTTTATTGTTGCTTTCTTTAAGAGAATTATATTTCGAGATTAAATCATCAAGATCATGGTATTCGAGTACTTTCTGATCCTCACCCTCAAGAAGTTTAACATCTTGCTCTACTTCTTCTCCTTTAGAAACATGCGATTCTCCATCGTTAGATTCCGTAATTTCTTTATTTGGTGACTCTCCCTCATCCTTTTTAGTCGATTCCTTGCTCATTTTTTCTCTATCCTTCTTTTTTCGAGTCATTTTCGCAGAAAATATATATTCTATAAAATTTATTTAAGATTCGATTACTCTCTATTTGTAAAAATTGTAAATTTTAATTTGCTAGGGTAATTTTAGTAAACTAGAATAAAATAAAATTTTTATCATTTTTTGTGATTTATAGATCATTATAAGAAAAATTTAATTTTAAAGATAAATTATAATCATAATAGAATATACTCTGAAAAAAATAACTTAATCGAATGAGTTAAGTGATAATTTACTATGAGTGAAGAAAGTAAACCAAAGAGAAAAGAAAAGATTATTGGAATCGATTTAGGAACATCTAATAGCGCGTGTGCGGTTTTAAGTGGAACTGGTCAACCAGAAATTGTTCCTGCGGCCGAAGGACGGACCTTAGGAGGTAAAGCATTTCCATCGTATGTAGCATTTGATGAAAGTGGTAGAATAATTGTTGGTGAACCGGCTAGAAGACAAGCAGTTTCTAATCCCGATGGGACAGTTACAGCAATTAAGCGTAAAATGGGTTTATCGTATAAAGCTAAAATCAAAGTTGGAGCTGAGTGGAAAGAATTCGCTCCGGAAGAAATTTCTGCTATGATCCTTAAGAAAATAAAAAACGACGCAAGTGCATATCTTGGTGAAGAAGTTAAAAAAGCGGTTATTACAGTACCGGCATACTTCAATGACGCTCAGCGAACCGCCACTAAGAACGCCGGTGAGATAGCTGGTCTTGAGGTGGTGCGGATGATAAACGAACCTACGGCGGCTTGTTTAGCATACGGTCTCGATAAAGATACAAAGAATAAGCTGTTCAAGATCTGTGTTTTAGACTTAGGAGGGGGAACCTTCGACATCACTATAATGGAGTACGGAGAGGGTGTAGTTGAAGTTTTGTCTACTGCGGGAGATACTCAATTGGGAGGAACAGATATGGACAACGCGATTATAGATTGGGTAGTTGGAAACTTCCAAAAGAAAGAGGGAATCGACCTTAAGGGAGATAGTAAAGCAATGATAAGAATTAAAGATGCTGCTGAAAAAGCGAAAATTGAACTATCTTCCGCTCTAAATACTCAAATTAACTTACCTTATATTACTCAAAAAGATGGAAACCCAGTTCATATCGAAGTTGAATT
>JAEOTF010000359.1 GCA_016840025.1 Candidatus Hodarchaeota archaeon | reverse complement strand
ATTCATTTCCAGTTGGTGTTGGAGGTACAAACTCCATTATAGTAATATGTCTACCTTTTACCGCATAACCTGCATTTGCGTCACTTGCTTTTCCAAATACTCCGATAGTCTCACTAGGAGGTGCAGCTTGTTTAAACCAGTTTCCAGTGGAAGTCATTGTCATATTACTGCCTGTCTCCTGCTTAATTACTTCACCTGTATACCAACCAGATCCCAACTCAATACCAAAGTAGTATGTATAGCCACTTTCAACCACAATACTCATTGCATATTCAACATACAGGTATGAATTGCCTATAAGTCCTAAAATGTCTACAGACATCCAGTGGATTGAAGTATAAGCGGTTCCAGCATATTCATGGTGGTTTGATTCACCCCAATAGTTTGAAATGACTCTGTTTAAGACAAGATCATCCGTGGGATCCCAGGTAGAAGCTTTTACTCCAGAAGCTCCAAGATTCATACCGATAATAACGATAATTAACCCCATTTTTAGTCTAGTGTTCTTACTTAACATTTTCATCTCCAACCTTCTTAAAAGGAATAGATTATCATCATAAGAAGACTTCTTTCTAATTAAGGATTCACATTTTCCAATTCATCGGATGAACAGATAATCGGAATTTCATTTTTGAGAAAATAATTCTGAACTGAATTGAAAGCAGCTCAGATACATAATGTAACATTAAAATACATTTCTTGTAACAGAATGTAACATCAAAAAAGGTACTAAAATTTCTTAGAAAAAATAAGTGTGAGTAAATATGACTGAATGTGAGAAATTAAAAGCCTGTCCTTTCTTTAACGATAGAATGGCAAATATACCTGCAACTGCTAGGATGTTCAAGAAGCGATATTGTTTAGACAATTTTGCTGCTTGTGCAAGACTTCAAGTTTCAGAAGCTATTGGTGGAGATAATGTACCTAGGGATTTGTTTCCCAATCAGAGAAATAGAGTTGAATCAATAATTTCAAATTTCAGGTAATGAAGTAACCAATTGATAAACTTGTTGGCTAAGGAAAAAAGGCTTTCTTTTATAAAAACGAAGGGGATAAACTGCATTCAGGTACAAACTCCATTACAATAATAGAAAATTTATACATGAAATTGCATTGAATAAAACTCATAGAATCGCCTTCTAAGTGAGATCAATTCATTAAAAGTTCCCTCTTCGACAATTTCTCCCTTATCTAAGACAATTATACGGTCTGCAGCCCGCACCGTACTAAGTCTATGAGCCACTATAATAGAAGTTCGATTTTTCAGTAATTTCGTCAGTGCTTTCTGAATTCGTAACTCCGCTTGTGAGTCAATTGAAGATGTAGCCTCATCAAGGATCAAAACTTTTGGATCTGCCACAAGAGCCCTTGCAAATGCAACTAATTGGCGCTGACCCATTGAAAGTCGTGTACCTCTTTCACCTACTTCAGTGTCTAAACCATCGGGTAAATCATATACAAAGGTTGCTCCAATGACATTAAGTATTTGCCAAAGCTCATCTTCGGGGATCTCTTTTCCATAACATAGATTATATCTAATTGATTCCGAGAATAAGAATGGTTCTTGTAGAACAACACCCGTGCATTGTCTTAGTGAACTAAGTGTGACTTCTCGGATGTCCTGATTATCAATGAGTATTTCTCCTTCCTGATAATCATAGAACCGTGATAGAAGACGAGTAATTGTTGTTTTACCAGAACCTGTTTCTCCTACAATTGCAAGGCATTCGTCCGGCTTTATCTTTAAATTAAAACCATTTAGAACCCGAGGTAAATCAGTTTTATATGAAAATCCGACATTTCGAAATTCTACTTGTCCTTCTATACATTTCAGCTCTTTAGGGCTTTCTATCTCTGTAATTGAGGATTTTTTGTCTTGTAAGGTAACAACTCGTTCGTATGAAGCAAAAGATGTTTGAATAGTTCCATATAAATTCGTTAATAACGTGACTGGTCGAATAAACTGAGTTTGATAGGTCAGGAACAGAATTAAGACTCCTGCTGTAATTCCTGCTTTGGTTTCAAGAATCATCATAGCGCCGAAATAGAGGATCAGGACGGTTCCTAAAGCGCTAAAAACGGAAATAAGTGGCCATAAGATGCCTGCATATTTAATTCCATTCATATGTGCGTCGACGAAAGCTTCGTTGTGCTTTTCGAACTCCTTCTGATTAATTTCTTGTCTAGCAAAAGAAAGGGAAATCCGTGCTCCAGCAATATTTTCAGCCATGAATGCAGTCAAATTTCCATATACTTTGCGCCATTCTTTCCATTTAGGTCGTTCCAAACGTCTACGTAAATACGCAACCATGATTATAAGTGGAATTATAGAAAGAAGGATTACAGAAAGGATCGGTGAAATTGAAAGCATTACGAAAATCATTCCAATGACCATCGCAAGTGAAGATATTGCAAAAAGGACCTGACCTGAAAGTAGATCATCCATATTATCCAAATCACTGGTTAAACGAGCCATTGTTTCTCCAAGAGGAGTGTCGTCAAAGTAATCCATGCCTAAGTTTTGGATCTTCTCAAAAGAATCGTGTCTTAGTTGACAGATAGCATTCTGACCAACGATAGATAGAATCCAAATTCTGGCAAAGATCGTTAATCCGTTTAGAAAAATAATTCCCACATATAATAGTCCAATGAGAAGAATTCCTTGCCTATCATCTAGAGGAATATATTCATCAACAATAAGCTTGATAAAATAGGGACCTATGACGTCGAAAATAGCGCCTATTACAATCCCTAATAATCCTAAGTATAAAAGTTGTCTATCCTGAAATAAATAATAGAGAAGCCTTTTCATTAAATCCCTGTCAGAATATTTCCGTTCTTTATTCTCCTGCTTTTCATTACCCATTTCAATTCCGCTCCTTAATCTTCATTTCGATGAAGGCAATATTCTCTAAATCAATTAAACCATCTTGTTGTGTGTCTAGAAGTCTTTTATATACCCCCTCTAGCTTTACAAGAGACTCATGAGTTCCTTGTTCAACTATACGCCCCTCATTTAAAATCACAATCCAGTCGACATCAGAAAGGGATGAGAGTCGTTGTGTTACTATAATCGTGGTTCGGTCCTTTAATAATGCCTTTGTAGCTTCTTTTATTTCCTTTTCAGTCTTTGTATCCACCGCAGATAATGAATCATCCAGTATAACGATTAATGGATCAGCTAAAAATGCACGAGCTATCGCAATTCGTTGTCTTTGACCACCACTTAAATTAACACCTTTCTCACCGATCAGAGTGTCATAGCCTTTTTCCATAGCCATAATAAAATCATGAGCCCTAGCCATTTTACTAACATGAATTACATCCTCTCTTGATGCATTAGGATGTCCAAAGGCTATGTTTTCATGTACAGTTTTTGAAAATAGAAATGTTTCTTGGTCAACAAAACCAATTTTCCTTCTAAGTGATTCCAATCGCAATTTTCGGATATCTATCTCATCAATCTTTACCGATCCTTTGGTGACATCATAAAAACGAGGAATTAGATTTATTAAAGAGCTTTTACCACTCCCTGTAGCTCCTAAAATAGCAACTGCCTTACCACCAGGAATAATACAACTGATGTCAGTCAGAACTGGCTCTTTTTGATATCCAAACGCAATTTGACTAAAAGTAATCGTACCTCTCGCTGCATCTGGTAACTCGATCGCATCTGAATCCTCAAGAATCTCAGGGGTAGAGTCGATAATTTCGCGAATACGTATCGCAGCACCATGACCATTTCCCCAGACAGCAGCAATCCCAGTTATATAATCAACTGGATCAATTAACATACTTGTCAGAAGGATTATAGTGATTAAAGTCCCAATAGACATCCTACCATCAACAGCTCCAAACGCTGCCACTACAAGGACGAGTGCGGTTATCAAACCAGCAACAATACGCATTTGTGGAAAGATACCTCCCTCTAATTTTTTTCGATGAAGATTAAGATCACGATAGAGCTGATTTTCTTTACTAAACCGAGTAATTTCTTTTTCTTTTGCAGCATATGCTCGCGAAACACTAGCGCCTTCAAGGTTTTCTTGAATGACTTTATTCAACCTACCAAATTGTACTCTCGCCTTATTAACAACTAGATTAAATCGCTGTTCAAATAACATCAGAAATAAGATCAATATGGGAAAAGAAACTAAAACAATGATACCAGATCGGACATCGAAATAAAAAATGAATAGTAGGATAAATAAGAAATTAGTAATGCCTTGACTAGCTAGTTCAGGTAAATCGCCGACATCCCAAATAGAGAGCATATCGCTTGTTGATTTGGAGACTAAATCTCCAGTTGACTGCCGATCAAACCACCTATGTGATTGTCGTTGAAGTGTAGCAAAGATCTCTGTACGAAGATCCTGACAAATCGCATTCGCATATTTTTGGCCAATATAAAATATTAAAGCTCTTAGAAAGTAAGTTATAATAGCTATCCCAAGAATCAGACCACAATATATAATTAGTGCTTGTTCATCGATTTTTCCTCTATCTAAACCCTGCACTATACTATCGATGGCTTCACCTGTAATTATGGGGATGATCACAATCATCAAAGCATAAATTATGTTTAAAGCACAGTCAATAAGCAAAAGCTTCTTCCGACCGAGTAGATAATTTATTAGCCACCTAGTAGTCATAATTTAAAACATCCATGTTGATTAAAATGTTGTTCTGAGAGAGAGAATACCGTTTTCGGAACTAAGGTCATAAAATAGCGCTATTTTGTATTTTACATGGCTTGTTGCTGTTATTCACAAACTATGTTAGTTCTGTCAACTTATTCTCATATTTTTCAACACGCTCTGGTCGTTTTCTAGATAAGTATAAAAACTTAACAGATAAGGAAAGGGGCAGAAAAGAGACTAAAACTTTGGAAAGACCATTTTTTTTAAATCCCATCTCTTCTGAGTCTATAAAACGATATTCCTTTTGGTTCTAAAATAAAATTGACCCTTTCTGCCTATAATGGAATAAATGAATAAATCTACAAAACATTTTTTCATAGCTTAACACAAAAAAAAAGATATAAACATGACGTTGAGGGGCAATTGGTAGGAAGATGAAGCCTTTATTTGGTAACTGAGAGAGAAAATCAGTTCTGAGAGGTGCTTCATCTTCCCGTGGATTTCAAGCAATTTCACAATTGAAACTGCCATTGAACTACTATTCTGTTTACTTATATAAAAACCTTAGCCCCTAGTTGCTAGAATAGCAACCCTATTTTTTACGTAAAATGGGTAGTGTCATGCAGTGAGGACCACCACCCCCCCGAGCAAGTTCTCCTCCCTGAATAGTTAATACTTCGACACCTTGTTGACGGAGTTCTTCTATAATTCGCTCATTCCACTCATAAGACACACATTTTCTTCTATCAAGACAAATCAGGTTGGCTCCAAATAGATATAATTCATTATTGGTTATTGGAATTAATTCAGGGTCAAACCGTTCTTTAATAAAATCTATGAGAGGGATGAGTTCCATTGTACCATCTTTATTTATTATTTTAGCAGGAAACATCCCTATAGAAGCGGGGTGGTATACAACAAGATCTTTATCAAGGAACATCAAACCACCATCTAGATGCACTCGCCATGACGGAAGGGGAACAAGTACAACGGTCTTAGCCAACCCAGCTTTCGCTATTTGCATTGCTCCCTCTTCATTAGTTCGAGGACCGTATCCGACCATTATTGTAGATTCATTAGGGTAAACTAAATCCCCTCCTTCTAGGAGCCCAGGAGAGTTAATAGAGAGTAATTGAGGTATGTTTAATCTTTTTAACGCATTTGATACAAGCGTTGGTTCCATCGTTCTTACTTGATGGGTCATTCGCATCTGAACACAGCCTGTAGGAGTGATGGCACAAATATCCCTGATATAAACCATATTTGGATTAACAGATTTTAATTCCTGTTTTAAAAGTATATCATTTAGTAAAATAACCTCAATGTTCTCACTTCTTAGAAGTTCACAAAAATTATCGTGTTCCTGTTGGAAACGGCGCTTATATACAACATCTCGAAATGCTAATTCCTGATAAGTCTCGATAGAGATCTGATCAAGTTCATCTCCAGGACGAAACATCAATACTTTCTGAAGACGAGTATACTCACAACCAGCACCAAATTCCAACTGGATCACCATGGAAAAAGAATCAGAAAAGGATTCTATGATGTTTGACTAATATCGATTTATTGATAACCTTTTTTAATTTTAGCTTGGACTAAAAATTGATGAATAATTCAGACAATGAAATTCATAAATGGCTTGCAACTTCCTTAACTGCTTTCAGAAGAGCTTTTCGAAATCATAGTGACAAAGACTATCCTGCGGTCATCTATAATGCTCAACAATGTATAGAATTTTGTTTGAAGGCATTAATTCTCTCCTATGGAGTAATTCCGAAAAGGAGTCATGATCCTGGGAGACAATTACTGCGGATAGAAGCGAATGAAACAAATGAAAGACTAAAACAAATTTCAGCACTAATGGTAGATCATTACTTCCGTTCTCGGTATCCCGAGAATGATTTTCCTTACCAAGCGATTCAGGAAGACAATAGCAAAGAAACGTTAGCATTAGTTATTGAAACACTAGAAAAAACATTAAAACAAATTTCCAACCAACGAAAGATAGAAATTGGTACTTTAATGGAGAAATGTATTACACTCTTGCCTGAAACACTGCAGAAAGAAACAGAGGATTTGATTCATGAAAAATTATCCACATAAGAATAGTATTCTATTAGTAACAGATGATATCCTCAATAAATTCAGAAAAGACGTGATAGCAATTGCTATCTTTGGTTCAGTTGCTAGGGGGTATGAAAAGGCGAACGATGCCGACATTTTGATATTAACTAGAAAAAAGGTTTCTACAAACAAATTTAGACGAAAATTACTTGAAAATATCACCCCACCAATTGAATTAGATTATGATTTCCATATCCGAAATGAAGAAAAGTTCAGAAGACTAGAATTAATGCACTTTGGTCTAGTTTACGATAATATAATCCTCTACGACCCTGAAAATTATTTACAGAGTATAATTGATAAGATTAAGCTTCTCATGAAGCGATGGAATACTAAAAGGGTGTTTATAGATGAAAATGATTGGTTAATCTATTTACGGGGAGAGCCAACACATGAAACTATTGAATTGGGGATACCATTAGTTTAAATTTAATATGTGACAAGGAATTAACTAAAAAATGAGCTTGCTACTTTATATTCTGACCATTTTTTATCAAACAGGTGAGGACCAAATACTGCTAATCCCTTTTCTGAGTGCCAAAGTTCAGGAGCATCACGAGCAAATATGGTAACCGATCTTCTCTTTTCGAAATCATTTTCCCATGGAGTGAGACCGAATCCTGTGTAAGAGTCGACAATAAGCAAACTATCAGGACATGTAATATAAGGACGATCATTTAACCAAGAAAGAAGATATTCATTCTGATAGAAGATTCGTAACTCTCTAATAGCTCCTTCTATAGAAGTTAAGACTATTTCTCCAGAAGTGAATCCCCCTTCTTCAATTCGAGAAAATTCTTTCACTTTCCCTGTAAAAATGCACTGTACACTAGGTAAACTCTTTAATATCGCTTTGATAGGATTGTTTTGTTTCTCATTAGCTTCCCTAACACTTTGACCAAGTTTAATAGCAAGACTTAGAGTGTTTGGTATTACTGCTTTTTCAGCTTGTTTAATGGTCATCGGGCAACGAGCTACACCAATACTACCCTGAGAAATGCGTGCAACAGTTCGTGCAAGAACCTCTCCTCTGTAATCATCGATTATTGATTTCACAATGAGCACATCACCGAATTTACTGACGATAACATATGGAGAAATCGGAATGTTGGATACTGTTGTTGTACTAATCGATATCTTTGGTTTACTTCGACCACAACAATCCCCATCGATCGCGATCTTATTTTCCATTTGAGCAGCTACAATTAAGGGAACGATACTGTTACTGGGACCCAATTCTGTCGCTACAAATGCATGAAATTCAACATTTAGAAAGGTCTCCAATTGCTTAACTGCTTCAATTATAGGTTTCTTTTGTACAACACTAAGGTCTTCAACCAATTTTCTATCAGCAGCAGTTATTCCTCCACCAACCTCTCCAATAATACAGATATGACTGTCTTGTTTGAAATCTGAGAGATTTCCAATCCTAAAAACCTTATCTTGATCATAAACTCTATTAATGTTTTTTATAGCATTATCTTCACTTCCTCCACCTCCATTAGCCAAAATCTTTGCCCCAATTACAAGATCAAGAGCGTTTTGTCTTGTT
>JAEOTF010000358.1 GCA_016840025.1 Candidatus Hodarchaeota archaeon | reverse complement strand
GCTTACTATCAGAAGAAGTAGAAAAAGCAGTGGAGGGACTAGGAAAAGAGGAACAAATGGATAAAGCAGTGGAGCAAATTGCAGACTATTTAAAGTCTCATATAAAAGTGAGAAGTGTCTATCGGTTTGTTGATCTACAACTAGCAGGTATAGACCAGATAAAAGAGCGATTTCCACCATGTATGAAAGGACTCTGGTTAATCATGGAGAATCAGGGACATCTTGCACATAATCATAGATTGCAGCTAGGGTTTTTCCTTAAAGAAATCGGAATGACTTTGGAGGAACAGCTTCATTTTTGGTATGAAAAATCTGTAGACAACGTTGGTATGAGCTTTCAAGAGTTTAATAGACGTATAGGCTATCAAATTCGACATATGTACGGACTTGTAGGAAGTAAAACAGATTATAAAGTAATGAGATGTGAGACCAACATCTCTAGTTATTTTTGTCCTTTCTTTCACGTTTCAAGGGAAAAAATCATGGAACTTATAGCAACTTATTTTGGTGGAACCCCGATTGATACTTTTGAAAAAGATATAATGAATTTAATAATGGTACGAAAACCAACAAGGGCGTGTGGGCGACTTCTAAAAGAAATTAATCCACAGAGATATCATTTTGAAATGAAACATCCTATGCAATGGCTTAGAGATCTTTACTGGAAAAAGGACGCAATAGAAGATAAAGAAGAATTAAATGAAGGAGATGGGGAAGAAAGTACCGCAGTTTAACTTTGCACTTAATGAAGGTAGCTAGATGATTCAGAAGCAAATTCTCTGGGAATATTACCGAAATCAGTTTTCTCTAGACCCGCTTCTCTCGGTAATTACCACAAACGATTTTGATAGACGAGAATTTGCAGTTATGCAAGTCAAAAAGCTGTTCATTAGAAATCTTAGTTTTCAGTCGGCGACTGACCTTTTAAAATTCCTAAGGGAACGCCCTTATCTCCATGTTTATGTAGGAGCGGTATATGACCGCCCGCCATCTCAAGAAAATCCAATTAACCGTATAAATTGGGTAAAAAGGGAACTAGTATTTGATATAGACCTTACTGATTTTGATTTGGTTCGGAAAAATGAATGCGGATGTCAACTGGATAAAGCATGCCATCAATGTTGGGAAGGGCATATAAAACCAAGTATTTTCTTCATTGAGGACACTTTAAGAGAAGATTTTGGATTTAAAAATATAAAATGGCTTTATTCGGGTAGAAGAGGAGTGCATGCCTGGATACTGGATGATGGTACGGATGTTTTAACTAGTGATCAACGAGCAGCTATTGCTAGCTATCTTAGTTTAATTAAATCAGAAAATATTGCTTCTATAAAGGAACTACCTCGAAGATTATGGGAAAGGGTTCTTACTTGGGTTGTGAAGCAATATCTTCTTTCAGTTTCTAGTGAGGATCTAATTTCCCTTGGCTTCTCTTTAGAACATGTACAAATAATCCTCGATACGTTTAGGGGAGGTAATATCTCTGAACAAAGGATCGGCAGATTATTAACATTGTCAAGACTAGGTGAAAAGAAAATAATGGAAGAAATTCTATTTCGAAGACTTCCGCGCATTGACCATAAAGTGACAATTGATATCAGCCGGGTTCTTCGGATGCCGGGCTCAATTCACGGAGCTACAGGCAAACCAACATTGATTTTAGATATCTCTCGAATAGATGACTTTGACCCGTTTAGCATTCCGTCAATCTTTTCATCCATTGATTAAACATTAATTTTCTTTGCCTCATTAAGTTCTTGAAATACGGGTAGCACAAATTCAAAATGATTTAATGGATTCAAAAAGTAACACAACTGATAAGGAGTTGTTAATCGGGAATAACATTATTTCTTTTTTATGGGCTTGCCAATTACTCAACTAATCTTTTTATTTATGATAATAAATTTCTCAATAGTTTAGTAAGTATTTTTTGCTGTGTTTCCTCTATTTTATATTCCAGATTGATGATATCGCCTCTTTCAAACCCTATCGAGTCAAAAAATTGAAGAAGACTCCAATCTCGCCAGTTTACTAATGTATATACGGTTTTTACCCCAAGTGTCTTCATAATTAAGAGCATTTCTATTATTAGTTGCTTTGCTACCCCTTTTCTCTGATTAGCAGCATTAACCCCAAGTGTGTCTATCCAACCAATATTTTCTCGGACAACGTATTCCCAACCACTTACTTCTCCGAGTATGAAACCAATGACCTCCCCATTAACCTCTGCCACAAGTGAGGGAAGGACAGAAGTTTTGTCTAGCTTTTCAATCTTATGTCCCCAAAACTCTGGTCTTCTTTCACCAAGAAGCTCGTAATCTATGTCAATTATTCGTGTGAGATCTTCTTTTTTCATCATTCTAACAAATAAAGGGGATTGATCTGATAGTAAGCCGCTTATTTCCTTTATTGAACCATTATTGTATTTAAAATTATTTGAGCCTAAATCTTGCGATCCCAGAGCCTTTAGTTTCGTTTCTTCAAGTTTAAGTTCGAGATTAATTAGTTGCCCCCTGTTAAAGCCAAAATGGTTAAGAAATTTAAGAATATCGCCATCCCGCCAATTTATTAAGGTATATACGGTATTTACGCCAACTTTTCCCATGATATTAAGCATCTCTTCCAATAGCTTTCTTGCGACCCCTCTTCGTTGATAATCTGGATCCACTCCAAGAGTATCTATCCAACCAACATTATCAGGAACGATGTACTCCCAACTACTTGCTTCACCGAAAATAAACCCTATAACCCTATTTCCAACCGCCGCTACAAGAGGAGGAACAAATGATTGTCTTTTTAGAAACACTACCTTTCTTTTCCAAAAATCGGGTCTTTTTTTTCTATGAATTTGAAAATCTATCTCAATAATACGCTTGAGATCCTCTTCCTCAATTGCTCTAATTATTGGAGGGAATTGGTCAGGTAAACAATCTTTAAATTTTTCTAACATAGTTTTAAGTTCAGTTTGGATGATTTGAATGGATTTAATGTCTTCTTCTGACCCAGTATCTAATTTTTCAAGATCCAATGCCTGATCTAGACCATTTAATACTTTTAATTCATCAACAAAATCCTTCATGCATCTTTTAAGACTCATTGGATCGACTTCATCCTCAATGAGAACAATGGATAGTAGGAGCAGATCTTTTCCTCCACGAGCAAGTTCGTTTATTACCTCGAAATACCAGTTTACTGTTCTATATTTGCTCTTATGTTGGACAAAAAAGCCCGGATGTTCAAGAAAGTCTAGGGTTCGGCGGAGATCCTCTTGTATCTCTGAATCCAGTCCTTCAGGAGTGGAAAGGAGAATAGATGGGCCGTAATGTGCATGGTAGTAACTTAGTACGACAAAACGCAAAAAGAAATCTCCTAACAAGAGTCTTTAGTATTTACACTATACCATATATGTTAATTTAAAATGTAATAAATGTAATTGTCTCCTTGATAAACATTGTTTTGATGTTTTAGTTGTAAAATGGCTAAAAATTGAGTTAACAAAACAAACTCCAACTTTTCATATCGTTTAAGTTTTTCAGTTTCATTTTTACAATCATAAAGGACAAAGTCTCTAAATTAAGTTTTAATGATTGAAATAGCTATATTTAGAGGATTAAATTGTAAAAGTTACAAAAATTCCAAATAAGAGAAACCAGGGACAGGTAAGATACTGAATTTTATGTTTTAGATCTTTTATCACGTTAGATAGCTGTATTAGAAGTTATAAGAAAAAAAGAAAATGGAAACCCAAATTATATCATAGTAAAAAGAAAAGAAAAATAGTATAATCCTTATCCAAGTGATTTAAGAACTCGATTCATTGTCTCAAGGTTGTATTGCTCGGTAGTGCCTATAGCCAAGACGAAGTAGTCTCTTACACCCGTAGATGTTCTATTAAAGCGGAATTCGCCAAAATCTGCCTTTCCAATAATCTCATCAAACTTCACATCGACCGATTGCCATAAATTTGAGAAACTTATTCCTATAGACTCGATACTTTCTATAAGGCTTTCATCTAAAGCATAAGAGGCCACAACATACCCAGTTATGTTTAGAACAACTGCTCCTTTAGTTTTAGTTTCCCTACATAAATTAAGAAGCTCTTGTTCAATTATTTCCTTCTTTGTAGCGATTTTTCTGAGTCCCATAGAAAAAGCACGGGTGATTGAAGTTTCATCAAAGATTGAAGTTGGTAAAAAGGCATAAGCATCCTGAGAGATATCTTCCAGTTTTTCCCAAATAGTCTTTAATTGGTCTTTCAAATTGTTTCGAAGATTAGGGTCATGTTTGTGGAAACAAACAATAAGATTATTCTGATCAAAGTCATTCATTTTGGCAAGGAGACTATCCAGGTAAGCTCCTGATTCCTCGAAGCGATCCTTATCTTGAACGTCGACAAGATAAAAAACAAGATCAAAACCCAGCAAATCCTTTTCAGATCTCAAGTAACGATCTCTATACTGCTCTTGACCGCCGAAATCCCATAAATCAATGGTTTGTCCTATGACATCACTCTTGGATCGTTCGATTCCCTTAGTGGGCTTAGTATCAATCATACTAGTGTATGTTTTGCTAAGCACATGCAAGAAAGAGGTCTTTCCCGCAGCGTCCAATCCTAAAAACCCAATTTTCCGAACCATTTTTTGTATCTCCAAGAAATAAATTTAATTTTACAGATGTTAAATTTTTCTTCTATTTTCCGAACATCAGTTTTACTATGGATAAATAGCATAAACCAAATTATAAAGCCTTGTATTTCGGAAATCTGCAAGGCTGCACATAATACGTCCTATGAAGATATATGAAGATGTGTCAACTTAAATATCTTTTATCTTTTGAGTATATCAAATATGAGAGGAGAGATACTTGAGTGGATTAATCCTGTAAAAAATAAAAATATCTATTGTTATTTAGAGAGAATACCTTGTCCCACTCCACGATAAAGAAAACCAGCTTTAATACATTCCTCTTGACTAAAAACGTTCCGTCCATCAATTATTATATGTGTTCTCATTTTTTCATGCAAGAACTCGAAATTAATCTTATAATACTGAGCGTGTTTTGTCACTAATACAATAGCATCAGAATTTGTAATTGCTTTTTCAAAGTCATTAGTTAGGAATACCACATCAAAATCACGTTCACGCACAAAGGGATCGTGAGCAATGACCTCAGCGCCTTTAAATTTTAACGCTTTAATAAGAGGAGTTGCAGGGGTATTCCGTGTGTCATCTGAATCTTCTAAGTAGGCTACCCCAAGGATCACGATCTTAGCTTTACGAACCGCCACATTCTTCTCCTTTAGGGAGCTTTCGGTTAAATTTGCCATATGTATCGGCATTTGATCATTAATGCGGCGTGCAAGAGCAATAAATTCGGGTTCTACCTTCCAGCTGCCATATTGACTCAGCCCATGGCGTAACAACCACGAATCTTTCGGTAAGCAATGACCTCCCACTCCCGCTCCAGGGATATGCATATGGCGATCATCCCTCATATTTATGATCTCACGTATTTCGTAAATATTGACGCCTAAACTTTCACAGACCAATGCCATTTCATTCGCAAAAGCAATATTTACATCTCGATAAGCATTTTCAATGGTTTTCGCTGTTTCAGCGGCAAGACAGGATGTTGCGACAATTTCCTTTTTAACGATCGTTTTATAAAGTTCGGTGGCCCTTTCAACACTTTTTTGATCGATTCCTCCGACTACACGAGGCATATTCACAATAAACTCGATCAGACGACCTGGCATGACACGTTCATAAGAAAACGCGAGGCTGAAGTCTTTCCCCCCTTTTAATCCCGAATGCTCCTCAATCAACGGCTGGACAACATTTTGGGTAGTACCTGGCGCAACGGTTGACTCAACAATAACCAATGCATCTTTTTGAATGTATTTTCCTATAGTTTCACTAACCTCACGTAAGGAATCATAATAAGGGACACCTTGGGGATCGGTTGGAGTTTGAACATCAATCAAAATTATATCAGCATTTTTGGTTACACTGGCATCATCGGTTACTCGAAAAGTACCTTTCTTTGCAACTCTCGCAATAAGTTCATCTAAACCAGGTTCATGGCCTTCAAATGGGGATTTTCCTGCATTTAAGTGCTCAATCTTCCAACCAGATCGTTTTGAACGGCGCTGAACACCGATAACGTTATAGTCCGGTACATCAGCTAATAAAGCAGCGCAAGGAATACCAACATAACCCATACCGAATACAACGATGTTCTTTGTCATATAAGAAACCTCAAAAATCTAAAGTAATAATAAAGAAGCTTAATTCACCTTTAATTTCTATAAGTCAGTAATTGACGGACTTTTTATTCAAGTTATTCAGGTTATCGAAAATAGCAAAACTTGTAGACAAATATGACCAGATCTTAACTTAATCTGAAAAAAGCATGATAAAGCAAGTTATAGTCGAATTTCTGCTTTAAACCTTTAGAATATTGGTGCTTGAGATGCAACTTCTAAAAAAAATAGAGCAAAAGACTGCAGTCATTTGTATTGTAGGACTGGGATATGTAGGGTGTTTTTAATTTTTTTGAGTTCTCTTCTCGATAGCACGTTCTTTGCCTCCCATTTACCCAAAACTCCTGCCGAAGAACTTCTTTAGCAGTTCCCGAAAAGTGAGAAAATCGGGGACATTACCCCTCAAAGGGGCGTGGAGCCCACTTCTTTTTCACTTTCACTCCTCTCCGCCAAATGATTAAAAAGCCTCAGCCCCTTGAACAAATCAGGGCTTTAACGCGTTTTAGACCGTACAGGC
>JAEOTF010000357.1 GCA_016840025.1 Candidatus Hodarchaeota archaeon | reverse complement strand
GGACGGCGTTCAAGTTGGCTCAGATGTTACCATTACACCGACGCAAACTATAACACAGGTCCTGCTCAAACTCGGCAAATTTGCGAGCTTTCCTGCCAGAGATTGCAGGATAGATTATATTACAGTTGCTGTTTTAGACTACGTACTTCCCCAATTCCCGAATGCAAAAACTATAATGTTCTTATCCATCATTTGCATGCTTATAGCTGTCCTAGTTAATAGAAGAAAGAGGGTCTGACTGTCGTAGAAAATCGTATAGATGGTCTCACAGAAGTAACCTTATGAAACTGTGTATAAGCAGTTGTTATTATTAGTACAAGGAGAATAAGAGTTTACTTCAATAAGTATTATTCTTAATTCTGCTTTTTACTAGATTAGAGTCAAAAAGGGGTTTAATGACCATAAATTCTGAGAGAAAAGATAAAATAACTTTAAAATACAGAAATCATTCAATAGAATATCCTGTTAAGCATGATCCATGTCCACACGTACTCATCCCGACCAAATCGGTAATCCATGGTTGGATGGCTTCTAAAGAAAAAAAAGGACGGAGAGCGTGCACAGCAGAACGTTTTCTTCTTAACCCTTACAAAGGTTGTACCCATCGCTGTAACTATCCCTGTTATACTCGCGCTTTCCGACGATTTAGCCAATACTATCGTGAATTCTGGGAAAATAATATCGTGGTTGTTGTTCCTAATTTTGTTAAAGTTCTCCAGAAAGAGTTGGAGAGTCCTAACCTCAAGTTTGCCGCATGGTCCTACTTGTCTGCTACGACAGACGTCTTTCAAAAACCATTAGAAGATCATTATCAACTAACTTACTCAATTCTGCAATTTCTAAAGGGAAAAAATCTTGGTTTTGAATTTGTAACGAAGAGTACGCCTAATAATAAAGTTTTAGACCTCTGTCATGACTATCCTCACTGTTTTACTCAATTCACAGTCAATAGTCTTGATAATGAATATACACGTTTATTTGAACCACATGCAGCTTCATCTGAAGAAAGACTCGAGTCTATGAGAAAATTCAGTGAAATGGGCACAAAAGTAGTGCATCGTCTTGATCCTATTGAACCTTTCTTTACTGACTCTGAACGAAATATTCGGGAGACTATTGAACATGCTGCTGACGCAGGAGCCTTCCATTGTATTATATCCATTTCTGATAAAGCTTTATCTGAGTGGCGATGGTTCTTAGACTTTTTAACCAAGAATGGGTATGCAAATTTAATTCAAGACTATGAGGAGTTATATAGTGAGCGACATCCAGGAGAACGCCAAGCGAAAATTAGTTACAGGCGAGAAAAATTTTCTTTTGCTAGGAAGATCGCTAAAAAGAACGGAATGACTTTTGCATTGTGCAATCAATTTGAAAAGGTTAGGAAAGGAGATTCAGTTTGGTTCAGTGATTTAAATAAAGAATTTATGACCTCTCATAATTGTGAAGGAGTGGATACACCTTTGTTTAGGAAAAATTCTCAAGGAAAGTGGATTCCATTAAAGAATTGTACAGGAAACTGTATTTATGGATGCAGTAGTATATCTTGTGGCATCTCTGACCTCAGAAGGGGACTTTCATTAAAGATAAGTGATTGGCGTCGTTTTAGTAGAGGACAGACCTACGACTCGAGAAAACTAAGAAGAAAGAAAAAACCAAAAGTTTTGCTAAGTGATTTTGAATGACAATTTATATAAAAGTCTTTAAACTTGGACAAACAATTTAAAGCATACTTTCTACTCACTTCAAGAAAAACTATTCTAAGTCACATTAAGAGAAAAGAGGGTGATGAAGATGAAGAGAAATAGCATTTTCATCCCAGTAATTATTGGAATCATGCTTTCTCATGTATTTTTCCTTGTTAGTGGGAGTAATATTCCTAACCAAACATTATTTTACTCCTCTCGGACTTCTCCAAAGCCTCTTACAATCGATTCCTGTCCCCCTAACACCGAGGTTAGTAATTCGGTAATAAAGAAACAGAATGAGGTTGATGCCCCCAAGCGTTCTACTCTTTCTCCACAGGCAATTGATTTACCTCAACCTGATCTTGAAGGAAAGCTCTCTATTTGGGATTGTTATCTAAGACAAGAATTAGCCATGGACTTTCAAGAAACAAGCTCTCCTTCTTTAAAAGATCTAAGTCAACTTCTATGGGCTGCGCAAGGGATAACACGCCCCCCACGAAAACGTACCTGTCCCTCTGCTGGAGCCACTTATCCTTTAGACGTCTTTCTTTTTGTCTCTAATGACTATTTACCTGATTTATCGAATGGAGTCTATCAATACAAACCAAAAACGCATTCTCTTAGTAGAGTCCTTGATTCTGTTCAATGGGATGGAATTCGTGAAATTGTAGACCTAAGTGGTGAAAAACAGTTTATTGGGAATGTTTCAACCTTACTAGTAGTTACTGCGGAATATGAACGAACTACCCAGCGTTATGGCAATCGAGGTATCCGTTATGTTTATCTTGAGGTTGGTCATGTTATCCAGAATATTATTCTTCAAAGTGTGTCTAGAAATGTCATTACACGCCCAATTGTACAATTCAATTCGAGTTCAATGAAAAATATTCTTAATACTGATGAATTAGAACCCCTTGTGCTGATGCCTTTGGGTAGTATAAGAAGTGAATCTAAAGGGTCTAATTCCTTCCGTTCTCCTGCTAATGTGAATGAGGGGACAATTGCCGATATGCATATTGAACAAGCGATTTATAGAAGACAATCTATTCGAGACTATGACAAAGGAAATCTTGAAAGTTGGCAAGTAGATAGACTACTTTGGGGAGCGTTAGGATTTAGAAATCCTTGGACAGGGGAACGGACCTTTGCCTCTATTAGTGGGAAATTCCCTCTTGAATTATATTTAATTGCTATAGAAGTTGAAAGTATTGACCCCGCCCTCTATTATTACAACTCCTCCGTACATACTCTTACTCTATTAAAAGCAGGGGATCAACGTGAACTTCTCCTCGAAAGAGGGGGAAATAAACAAGCAATGATGTATACCGCCCAGATTTTTTTTGTAATAAGTATTCGTGAAAACCTACTTACTGCTGATTTCGATGTTCTTGACGAACGTATTGCTCTCTTTGAGGCTGGTATGTGTGGTCAAAATATCTATCTCCTCAGTGCTGCATTAAATTTGGGAACTGTTGCAGTCGGCGCTTTTTCGGATAAACGTATGAAAGAAGATGTGGTAGGCATGTCCGATGATGAGACACCTGTGTACATCTATCCTGTAGGTAAAATCTCTTCCATACTATACGTGTTCTTCCCATATGTAACTCAATATTACGCCCTTATAAGCCAATATTTAGCGCTCGGTGCTTTTATAGCATTTAGCGGATCAATTGTGGCTGGTTTTCCTCCTCTTCGCCGTCGTCATCGTTTAATGAGACTAGCCCATCATGTATTAGCTTTTGCCTTCGCTACATTAGCTATAATACATCTTTTAATTATTCACGGTATCAGTAGAGTTCTTATCGACCCCTTCGATATGCATGGTTATTCGGTATTAATTCAGTCACTTTTTAATTTCTCTCTCCCTTCAAATTTAGATGAAACTGGCTTGTTATTAGCTAGAATCGCCATACCGTTATCTATAGTTTTATTCCTCTTTTTCATTCCTTGGAAACCTATACAAAGTCGACTTCGTACCAAAGGACGTCGTCGGAAAATTCATTCGACTCTTGTCGTATTAACCTTCTTCACAATTAGTCTTCATGCTGCTTCTAATGGTACCTATATTCGTAGCATTCTAACTGTTTTTACCTTTTTCTTAATTATTGCTCCTGCAATTTACCTTATCTTGAGATATTATATGCTTACTTATCGTCGTCGTTCTAGAAAAGTAGTAACAGAGCTTCCTACGAATGGAAATAGATAACTGTGAAATAACTAAACATGCTCTCAATGATTTTCACGTTTAAATTAACCTGCTTTGGAAATTCGGCATCCAATATTATCCACTTTTCCGATCTAAGTCACCTATAAAGAATAAGAGTAGAAAAGTTAAAAACTGTGCTAGATGCTGGCTTCTTTCTCTATGTATCCGTCTAACTAGGAAAATTCTTAAGTTAGGATTTACTTCCATCATCCAAGATTGGAGGATGTTTCACTCCCTCCTCCTTTCGCTGGGTGGAGTTAGGGGATTTGAACATGTTAATTGAAGAATAATCTGAATTTTAAGGTTTAGAACACAGTAAGAACACAAGATTAACCAGTATACAATTGACTTTTCAATATTTGAGCTAGAAAAGACTGCTCTGAAACTAAACCTCTCCTTTTTATAGATAAATCTCAATTTATTCTATTTTTCAACTAAAATGTTAGACCTCTATTGATTTAAGTTTCAATTGTTTAGTATTCTTTTAAAGTAAGGCTGTTAAACTATGTGGGGAGATTATCATGAAGGAGCAGCATAAAGGTGACAAAAATATCAAACACTTGACTCAAAAAACAGCAGCAAATTACTTCATTGACGTCTTACAAATCCTGCTGTTCCTTATCGTTTTTATAACAGGACTTACGGTATTTTCTGGCTTTTTAGACTTTTTTGGAATTAATAGAACACACTTGCCCCTTTATGAATTCACTGTTTACCATATATGGCTTGGATTGTTTATAGGGGTAGTTGTTTTTGGACATGTGATTTTACATTGGCGTTGGATCAAAACAATGACCAAAGTTATGATTAAAAAGATCCGAAAAAGGCAATTCAGACAATTTACGCGTAACTTGAGAAATTATTTTTTGGACTGGGTGGTGTTCATTTCTTCGATATCAGTATTTATTACGGGCATTTTAAAATTTCCTGGTGTTCTGCAACGGCTAGGAACAAATCCAGCCGGGGTACCAATGTATGAGATCTCTTTGGTCCATCATTGGTCAGGAGTTTTAGCCGGGTCCTTTATAATCATTCATGTGCTATTTCATTGGAAATGGCTAGTTATAACAACACAAAAAGTCTTCTTAAGCATAAAAACAACCAAATTTCGTCTTAAGACGGCATTCTCCTTAATAATAGGTCTTGTGATTATTTTAGGAGTTTTGACCTTCCCTTTATCCCAAATAATTGAAGCTAATGCAGGAAACGGTAGAGGGAAAATTATTATCAAAGACATTGGAAAATTTCGGTTCAGGCCAAAAGAAGTAAACACAACTCGCGGGGATATCTTTCGACCTGGTCATTTCTCTATTTTTGACATTCTAGTCCATTTGGACAAGAACGGAGCAATTGATATGAACTATCATTTTGATATAACCATGAATACACATGTGATTGATAGTATCAATGGCAAAGAAGGGTGGTGGTATACCGCTTACTATCATGGAGGTTGGAAGGAGGATAATGTATTCAGAATGGATCATTATCCCTACAAGGCGAGAATGTTCATAAAACTCTATCAACTGAGCGATTTAGGACTGCTTAACAGGATCTATTCGGTACATAAAGAAGAAGTCGAAAGATTAGAACAAAATGGAGGCAATGTAATAATACCAACCGTAACTATTAGAGGCGGGGTTAATGCAGCTCGTGACGAAATAAATTATCGAAATGTAGTTATTACAGCACATAATTTAAGAAATGATACTTTTCAAGACGGGGTTATTACTGCACTAGATGTACTTTTAACGCTTGGAGATCAAGGCAGACTTAGTTACAAACTTGAATGGTTTGATTATATTGGAACATCCAAGGTAGGAAACTATTTTGTGGTTGAGTTACTTGACGATACTATGCTTTTTGGTCGTTGTGGATATGTATATGAAGAAGGCTCCCACAAATTTGAAGGACGCTATGGAGGTAACCATATTCACATTCCTTCAGACATTAGAGTCTTAAATTCTCCTGAATATGAACTTTGGTATTGGCGTTGTGCATAATATCTTATTTATGACTAATAATTAGTTCAAAGACGCCCAAAAGATTATGTATGAATCAGAGTCGCTGTTAAACTCATTCTGAAACTTAGTTGCTCTCTATAAATCCCAAGGATTGTATTCCAACACTGTAAATTAGTCCTAATAATTGAAGTTAACATAAATTATCGGATAGATATTGAAAAGGCTAAAAACTGTAATTCCGCAATAAGGTTCTAATATTATCAATGTTTTTAGTTTTAATTACAATTAATCGAAAAATCAAAGAGGATATAACATTTAAATATGAACGAAGGGATCAACTTGCCATTTTGTTCGAATTGTGGAGCCGAAATTACGCCCGACACTAAATATTGCCCAAAATGTGGGATAAAGCTAGATATAAAGCCAATATCTACTACAGACAGGATAGCGGGTCCATCTAAGATCTATACTCCGCGCCCGTACCATCCTAGTATGAAAGCTCCTTTAGTTGAAAGATTTGTTGCGAGTTTAGTTGATGGAGTAATAAACAATGTTTGCTGTCTCTATGAATGTTTTAAAGACGGTATTAGAGATGGTCAGAGCATTGGAAAAGGGCTCCTAGATTTAAGAGTAATAAAATTCGAAACTGGAGAACCAGCAACTGTTGAGGACTCATTAGTTCGTAATTGTTTCTGCGGCTGCATTGATTTTTGCTGTTGTTATATAACAGTTCTTCTTGATGCAGATGGACGTCGCTTTGGGGATCATATGGCAGGAACTGTGGTTATTAAAGATACTTAGCAAAGAAATGACCTCAATCTGTAATTAGTAATACTATTTTAATGTAGTTAAGTTCTATGCTTTATTAGAAAGACAGTCATTCGTCCCCATGGATTGTAATAACCCTGTTTTTCTAATTGCTGTTCTAGATCTGCCTGCATAGTTTGACGTATTTCTTTCAAAGTTGCTTCTGGATTTTCTGGGGGAGTCTCTTGATTCATTAATTGTTGCATTATTCCATTAGCATACAATTCTACCGCTGCTTCCCCAATTTCACGATTCCAACGACATTTTACTTCAACAGAATCTTGAAGAATTATCTCATAAGAGCAAGAAGTGGAAATTAACCAATTTTGAAATGTAGAAGTTGGATACTTGTCAAAAAGAACAACATGGCCAGTAGATCGTACTACTCTAAACATCTCTTTAATTGCTTTGATAATTCCTGTTTGACCACGTGTGATTTCAATATCCTGTAATCCAAGAAAACAAGTGACAAAATCAAAATTTTGGGGTAGAAAAGGTAATTTAATCGCATCTGCAATAACGAGTCTAGTTTTAACATTAGCTTGCTCTAGAAGATCAAAAATAATACCATGAGCTCCTTTAAAATCAAGATTTAATCCAAAGAGTCTAGCAAAAGGAAAACGCCAACCTAATTCTGCTAAAAAAGTACCATATCCACATGCAACATCAAGAATCTGGAAAAGTGAATCTTTTTGAATTAATTTAACCATCTTCGCCGTTACCCACCGAGCTGTTCCACCCCATCCTATATCTAATCCATCAATTACCTGATATGTTCGTGACCTCCCCTGTACAAACCACTTCCTCAAACGATCTTCCCTTTCACGAATTTGAGAGTCCATTATATCCACAAATGAATTAGAAAAATGATTTTTCTACTAAATTCTTTTAGATTAATTGATTTCTACAAAGAAAAAATAAATTTCACAGACTACATGGTGATAAGATTGTTGCGATCTATGAAAGAAGCGGATTTAGAAATCATTTCTGAGATCTTTGAGATAGCCAATCCTCATGCATCTAAAACTAATATTGCTAAGTGGACAACAGATATTTTTTCTAACTTTCCCAACCTTTGTTGGGTTATAGAAAAAGACAAAAAAGTCATAGGTGGCATTACAGGCCATATAATTGAAAAAGAAAGGCGAGGTCATATAAGTGATATCGCTCTGACGATAGATGGTCAAGGAAAAGGTTACGGGAGAGTATTAATGGATAAAATTATGTCGGAATTTAAAAAAGAAGCAATGGACTGCATTACCCTTGATATTCAT
>JAEOTF010000356.1 GCA_016840025.1 Candidatus Hodarchaeota archaeon | reverse complement strand
CAATTCCATGGCGAATTCAAGAGCAGACCAACTAAACCAGAACCAGAGTATTACGGTTTCATCAAAGCATGCTTAGATAAGAAACTGGGAAAAACAAAACCAGATTTCTAGGATATTGAAGGCTGCTTAAGATCCAAGAAGAAAATAGCAAAAAAGGAACTAAGTATTGGCTGGTTTTTCAAGCGCATTCCAAAGATGATCGCTAGCAGGTCGGACAAGCTGAGTTTTTTCTCCAGCTTTTGTGACCAAATTTCTTCCCATCTTGGAATCTACAACTTCACCAATTATCGAAGCCTGAATACCATTTCTCGACAAATTGCCAACTATTTCGATTGCCTTCTCTTCTTTTGCCACAACAAGAAGTGACCCCGAACTTATGAATTGAAGTGGATCAACATTAAAATATGCACATATTCTACGTGTTTCTTCAGGAACAAAAATTTGCTCTTCATAAACGTTGAAGCCAACATTTGCGGCGTTAGCTAGTTCATGCAACCCGCCTGCTACGCCTCCTTCAGTAGGATCATGCATAGCTGAAACTCCTCCTGTCCTGAAGGCGGTGAGGGCATCCTTTACCACACTGATTTTCTCAAAGAAACTCTCAGCTTTGTTTAAGAAACTCTCATTAAAAACGGTTAATAGCTCTGCTCGCCGATCTGAAGCCAAAATTGCTGTACCTTCTATTCCGGTTCCTTTTGTCAGGATTATTTTTTGGCCTATTTTTGCTCCATTGCAGGTCACGTATTTTCCGTTGTCAGCAATGCCTATGGCGCATCCGGTTACTATGGGGTGGTCTATACCTGAAGTGACTTCGCAGTGTCCACCTATTATGGCAACATCTAGTTGACGTGCAGCCTTGTCCATTTGTGTACAAATTTTCTCTATTAGTTCGATTGTCGAATTTTTGGGTAACAGTATTATAGAGTTGAACCAACGAGGCTGGACACCACGGGTTGCAACATCATTTGCATTTACATGAACAGCTAACCAGCCTAACCAATTTACGGCTCCGGTTATCGGATCCGACGACACTGCTAAGATCTCGTTTCCAGATTTGATTATGGCTGCATCTTCACCTATGGAAGGATTGAGAAGAACATCATCTCTTTTAGCGCCCAAATTCCTGAAAATTATCCTCTGTAAAACTTCGGTTGGAACCTTACCCGGCAAGAAACCCATAACACATTCCTATCCATTCTATACTTCAGAGGGGCTAAAAAAGGATTAACATCAACTTGATTGGCTCATAATAATCGAAAATAAAAAAACAGCTCTCAACTAAAGGGTATAACATCAATAGAAATTGGTAGCCCGGGGAGATTCGAACTCCCGTCAGCAGATTTAGTAGACTTGTACTTTTTGGTCTTAGTCTTTGACATTTTCCATAACTCCGTTTGGGTATGAGTATATTGTATTATTTTTCTTACAAGATGATTTACGATTCAGATGAATAACAAAACGTCTTTGATTCACAATTTATGAGATAAAATAATGTTATTGTTTTCAGGTTAGAAATGAAAGGGGATCTTGTCTATTTTTTCAAAGGGTATGAATGAGCAGTCTAGAAGTATTGATGAAGGATTATTGATTGTTACGAGATCTTCTTAGTATGAAATAACTTGCTGCAAGGGCGATGACTACGCTGAGTATGATCCAAACTAAAAATAGGCTAATTACCAATATGTTATCATTTTCTGTAATTTTTTTATCCAATATGAACTGGCTGTTTGAATCGGTTTCGTATTTGTTCAGGTAAGGGGAATAGGTTTTGATGGATATTTCATCATCGTTAGGGGAAAACTCGATAATTCTAAGCCATCCGTTTCCACCACTTGCTCTGTCTTGGTAATCCGAGAGTAACTGGTGAATAAAATTTCCGTCTTCTAAACTGGTTATTCTCACTTCATTTTCGAAATGCCCAGAAAGAACAAGGAAAATTTGATCGTTATGCGGTTTCACTAGTTTATCCCACATGTTCGTCCCAATTTCTGATCTTGAATTAGCAAAATATCCATGCACATAACTGTGAGTTGCGACAATTACCTTTCTGCTGGGATATTGGTCAATTATGTTACTAGCCCAAAATAATATATCATCAGAAGGATTAAATTGAATGTGAAATATTAGGTAGTCGTCTCCTCCTGCTGAAAACAATTGATAATTATTCGTATTGATGTTTTGATATGCTCCGCCGTACCAGCTTTCGTTTCTGAATCTGCTGAAACCAAAATAATGGTTATAGTTAGTTAGATCACCTCCAGGTTCTGCACCGTCATGATTTCCAGGCAGTACGCCAAAAGGTAGATCACCATCTAACTTACTCATACTAAAGTTTGCATTATACCATTCCTCTATGCTCCACCAATGATCAACTAAGTCTCCAAGATGCGTTACAAAAATAATGTTCATTGATTCTTTATTTTCAATGATCCATTGGGTTTGATTTTCAAAAATCCAAGGATGGTTATCAGAATAGAACTGAGTATCTGGTAATACGATAATAGTGAAATTTTCAAGATTATTAACAGAGTAAGTCAAAGATTTCGCTTCTGATGTTATTGAATTTGGTGCTGCTTCAATGCCTAAGACCAGATTAAACATTATACCTGCGAAGCATAGAGATAGCAGAGATCCAGTTTTCAAAATGAATTTGAAGTCCATTTGAATCTTTAATAATCCATATTATTTTCACTAATAAACTTTCAGAAATTTTCCCGCATCCAGAAATAACAAGCCTCTAGTTCAGAACGAACTAAAGAGAATTTATGACAAAACTAAGCTAATGATACTCGCCTAATCTCCCTTCCTTTTTCTATACTTTTCAAGTAGTTCCTTTGATTCATCAATTATGGAATAATCTATTGTTACTGTTTTCTGGAGAGAAACAAAAGAAGTACCCCAGTCCGTAATAAAACTGAGGGACCTGGGGGAGACAAAGCTAGTTTCAGATTGGGTTACCACTTTCCCTACAATGAAAATAGGAAATAGTTAAAGTTTAATAATAAACAATCATCGTTAACCTCACAAAATAATGAAGAACAGTTTACCTGTTATAGAATCAATGAGAACAAAGAATATCTAATGTTTCTATTTAATGTGAAAAAGAAGAAAGGAGACATAATGTTAAGTTTGGTTTTGTTTTTATGTACGTGTATATCTTAATTCTTTTTTCTCTCTGACTTAATATTTTTCCTTCAATAATAGAACCTAAGCTCTTACCAGGCTTGGAGAATCCCCTTAGGATATTTTGTTCAAGGCGAAGCCTAAAAATAGTATCTATCAAAGCTGAAACCAAGTTTTTATTAAAGCGTTTGAATCATAATGTTGGAAGATGGGCCGGTTGTCTAGTGGTTAGGATGCAGCCCTTACGCGGCTGAGGTCGCAGGTTCAAATCCTGCTCGGCCCACCATTTTTCACCAAATTCCAAAAAACAGGCAATATCTCTTCATTAAAGACTAATCAAGGAATTTATACCTGGATGTGTAATGAAGTGGGTGGAATAATAGATGATCTCGTTGTCTTTCATTATAATAATATAATTGACAAGTCTTTATACAGAGATAGTTTCAAAAGTTGTATGATAAAGCTCTGGTTGGGCAAACACTGGTGCATAAACCACAATTGTAACATTTGCTTTTATCTATTTCAATTTCATATTTTTTAGGTTGAATTCCTTTCACTTTGATGGCGCTGTAAGTACAGTATCTTTCACATAGATTACATCCTATACATAGTTCTTCTCTAATAATGGGGGGAATAGTTTCAAGTAAGGGTTCCTTTTTCAAGTATTTCTGGGCTATCCCACGCATTTCCTCTATTGAATCATATCCATTTTTAATCATGAAATTCTTGATTTCATTAACCACTTTTTTATATATCTCTGAACCCTTTAGGATGGCTCCAGT
>JAEOTF010000355.1 GCA_016840025.1 Candidatus Hodarchaeota archaeon | reverse complement strand
GGAAGCGCAACAGCACAATTATGTAAAAAGCATAACGTACTGTATTACCCAGTAGATATTGGTGAACACGCCAAAATTTACTTGACCAATGAAATTGATGAGAAAAAGGAACTTAGGGATAAAGTTCTTAGAAATTTAGCTCGCTTATTAAAAAAGAAAGATAAGAATATTAATAACAATATTGAATACTTGACAGCATATGGCCAATATTTGCAATATGATTATATTGAAGAAGTAAAAAAGATAAGTTTCGATGTCCGTGAATCTTGGGTTGCTATGGGTATTCTTGACCACGCTAAACAAATCGAAAAGCGTGAGATAGTGAGCGTACATATTTGTAGCCCTAAGCATATAACGGGAATTACACGCCTTTTAAAAGAATTAAATACAGAAATTTTGTCTATTAAGATAAAAAAAAAGGTTACCAGCACTTACAAAACAAAGTCATCTGAAAAAGGGGTTACTGGATTTTTGAATCCACTGGAAATTCAAATGGTTCCCATAATAAAAGAAAAGGCAAATAGACCGTATATCCTTTTCTTTTTTGATACTGATAAGTATGCAAGCGCGTTTGACATATCTCTTGCCTACGACGCTGGATTTGATATTGTTGTACCATATGAAAATGTGGATCAACGAGATGTAAAGAAAATTGTTCAAGACGCTATCTTTTCACGTGGACCTAAAGGTATAAAACATTCTTGTTTTCTGATAGGTGGAAGCGACTCTAAGAAATGTGAAGAAATACTTGATATTATTGTGCATAGCATGTTTCATCCTTTCGAAACTTCTGTTATTATTGATCCACGAGGGGCATACACAACAGCAGCAGCGGCCGTGGCAAAAGTAGAACGCGGAGCAACTCAATTAGGTATTGAAAACCTGAAAAATAAGAAAGCCGTTGTACTAGCGGGAACTGGACCAGTAGGTAGAGTAATCGGGATGTTATGTACACAACTTGGGTATAAAACATGCATCACATCAAGATCAGAAGAGAAAGCTCAAGTAACCGCAAAAGAACTTTCAAATGAGAGCGGTGTCCAAATTGAAGGAATTAAAGCTTCCAGTCAGGAGGAGATTTTTCAGGCTATAAAAGACGCGACGATTATCTTGGCCACGGGAGCGCCCGGCGTCGAATTGATTTCAAAGCAGACTTTAATGAGGCTCAAAGGAAAGAAGTTAATTGCTGATATCAATGCTGTTCCGCCAGCGGGTGTCGCTGGATTAGAATCTAAAAGTAATTTGAGAGAAATAGCTCCAGACATTTATGGATTTTGCGCTCTCACTATTGGTCAATTTAAGTATCGTCTAGAAAAAGGAATGATTACTGATGCTAAAATGACTGGAAAGGGAGTATTCGATTACAACTACGCTTTTAAAAAAGCTAGAGAACTACTGAAGGAAGGAAAGTTGAGAACCCCACTAATATCTGCTGCGGAGATAACGAAGTGGTCGCCCCTCATTATCAGTCCTGAGACATCATTAGGTACTCGTAGCTTCTAGCTATTCTATATATAACATTAAAGGGATGATTAGGGTAACTAGGCCTTTGCTGTAGTGCTTCAACAACCCTTAAAAGTTAACGTTTGAATCCAAATATTGATCTTGAACATTCTCCTGTTAGAAAAAAAATAATTACTTAATTGTTATAGTTTCTTTGATTTTCTGTGTAAATTTGGTCACCAATTCGACAAACTTGTCTGGCATTCCTGCGCTCATAAAGTACATTTCAAGCCTTCCAGTAATACCTGCTATTTCGAACATCTTCTTCATCACTTCTACTCGTTTTTCTGCCCTTATGTTGCCATCGATGTAATGGCAGCCGTCTTTGAGACATCCAGCTACTATGACTCCGTCTGCTCCTCTTATGAAAGCTGTTAATATGTGAAGTGCATCTACTCTGCCAGTGCATGGAACTAAAATAATTCGAACATTTACTGGGTATTTCATCTTCATTATTCCTGCTAAATCAGCAGCACCGTAAGCACACCAACGACATGCGAAGCAGACGATAACTGGTTTTGATCGGTCTTCCTCATTGATCCACTTCTCAGGCAAGAGTAAACCTTCAACAGCAGACGTAATTTGGTCATCCTTGAAGTAACGGAGTTGCATTGCGCCCATTGGACACTCTGCACAACATATACCGCATCCTTTGCAGATCGTCTCGATTATGCGCGGTCTTCCAAAAGAAGATAGTCTTATAGCGCCAAAAGGACAAGTAGGCTCGCAAGCTCCACAACCAACACATAGATCTCTGTCAACAAAGGCTGTAATGGCTTCAGTTCTAACTCTCCTTTTAGCCATAGGAATAGATGCCTTTGAAGCAGCTGCGTAAGCCTGATTTACGCTTTCCGCTACACTTTTCGGGCTGTGAGCCGTACCACACATAAAGATTCCATCTGACGCAAAGTCAACAGGCCTCAATTTTGGATGTGCCTCTAAAAAGAATCCATGGGAGTCTAAAGGCACTCTTAGAATTGAAGATAAACGTTTACTTTCCTCTTTTTGAATTAGAGGCGTAGATAAAACGATTAAATCGCAGCTGATGCTTATTTTATTGTCTATGAGTGGAAGATACACTTCAACAATCTGTTCGTTAGGTTTAGATATTACTTTTGGAGGTTTTTTGCTGATATAGTTTAGAAATTTTATGCCTTGCTTTTGTGCCTCTAGATAGTATTCCTCGTATTTTCTGCCGTAGGCTTGAAGATCACGATATAGTATATAAACATCCGTTTTAGGATTTAATTCTTTGATTAAAAGTGCATTTTTTAGTGCTACAGAACAGCAGATTCTTGAACAATATGTTCTGCCTCTCTCTTCCATAGCCCCGGCGCATTGAATCATAACCACTTTTTTTGGTTTTTGTTCTAGCCCTCTCTTAAGTAACTGTTCTAGTTCAAGTTGCGTTATTATATCCGCATGTTTATTATACCCATATATTCCAATGGGTTTATATTCAACAGCACCTGTCGCTACAATTATTGTACCTACTTTGAATTCGGTCTCATCATTTCCTTTTCTCTCAACTTTGACCTTAAAGTTACCGAAATATCCATCTACATCCTTAACAACTGTTGACGTTAATAAGCTGATGTTCATGTGATTTGACACAGCTTCAATAATTGGATGTAATATATGTGAAGGCTCCAGCCCAGTTGGATATAATTTGTAAAGATCGTTTAATATTCCGCCAACTTTTACCTCTTTTTCAATTAAATACACTTTAAAGCCTTGATTTGCCAAGCATAGTGAAGCAGACATCCCAGAAATACCTGCACCGATAACTAAAGAAGATGGTTCTATTTCTATTTCCGATTCTACTAAAGGTTCAAGTAATCTTGCTTTTGCAGCAGCCATTTGAATGAGAAACTTTGTTTTCTCCGTGGCTTTTTTCGGCTCGTTCGAATGGACCCACGAGCACTGCTCTCGAATATTTACCATTTGGAAAAGATATTTGTTAACTCCCGCTTCTTCACTGACAGCCCTAAAAAGCGATTCATGTGTTCGGGGAGTACAAGAAGCGACAACAACTCTGTTAATATTTTGGTTCTTAATCGCCTCTTTGATACTCTTTATTCCCTCTGAAGAACACGAATGCAGATTTGCTTCAGAATAAACAACAGAAGGTAATGTTTTAGCGTAGTTAACAACATCTTTTACGTCAACTACCCCTCCAATGTTTACTCCACAGTGGCATACGAAGACTCCGACTCTCGGTTTTTCTTTTAATTCTTTACTCATCTTATCTAGTTCTCCCAGAAGATATTATCTCTGCAGCCCTAGCTGCAGCGTTACTTGCTTCAGTTACTGAATCAGGTATATCCTTAGGTCCTTCACAGCATCCGCACATGAAAATACCGGGTTTAGTAGTGTCAACTGGTCTAGTGAGAGGATAATTAGTTTTAAAATACCCATGTTTATCTAATTCCACCCCGAGGATTTTTGCTGTTTTCTGATTATCTATCTGCGGAAT
>JAEOTF010000354.1 GCA_016840025.1 Candidatus Hodarchaeota archaeon | reverse complement strand
TCGACAGAAAAATGGCTAGGAAAGCCATGAAATTCATTGTAGAGACGGTGTGGTGCATGACGAAAAAAAAGATACTCAGGAACTACTAGAAGACTGATTCGTTTCTTCTGCAGGATCCCTGCCTCTCTAAGGTTGTCTTCCAGCATTTTCCAACCGACCCATTATCTCTTAGAAGGTTTTTTCTTCTATATTCAAGTCTTTTCCTCGTTGGTGGATAGTATACGGGATAGTTTTAAGGCTTCACTTGTATTCTGATAATAAAGAATGAATTCCTTACCGCCACGAATACGTTCACGTCGTTGGGCCATCTCATCTATGTTCTGTGTGACGTCCATTTGGATTATAACATCAGCCTCATATAAATCCAATCCTTTACCACCGACGGGAGTGAGAATCAATACACTTCCTTGACCACTCTTGAATGATTCGAGGAGAAGATGACGTGTATCCTGAGGAACCGCACCGGTTACAGATATAACATCACTTACGCCATTAGCGACCAATGTAGTATCCATCTGACGAGCTAGGGCGCGAAATCGGGTCATAATGACCACACGCAGATCTGTTGCCACTAATTTCCTTGTTAAATTAACCGCATGAAGAGTTTTTCCAGAGAGAGTTGTGCGTTTATACCGCTCCTCAATTGCTTTTGCGATTAATCGCCATTCAGGGGTAAGAGTCAAACGTAGACCAGTTTCCAGCTCTTTTTTATCTAATCTAGAGATGAGTTTTGTAACACTGCCCTCATAGAGACTTGCTGCACAGGATTGACACCATCTACCTTGTGTGGAAGGAAAGGAGAAAGATCGAGAGACGTTTAGGTCATCAGCATTATAAACGTCAAAACACCATTCATCAGATCCAATACTGGTAGAACATCTATCACAATATGTCTCTGCAGTTTTGGCTTTAATAGGAAAAAAAACGACCTCACTTTCAGAACCTGCAACAGATTCGTCAGAAAAGCCAAGTGTAGTGGTTTCCTTTTGAATATAATGAGCAAGGGAACCAGGTGTAGACTCTAAAGCGAGGAGTCGAGCATGTTGAAGTTTATGAAGGGATGAAAATGCAACTGTTAGAGAATGACGGAGATCATCAGTAATTGGAAAACCTAAAATAGAAATATGAGAACGTGAGCTCATTAAACGGTCGAGGATACCACCATATAACAACTCTAATACATCTGCTACCCTAAACTTCCGTTGAGATCCAGCGCTCTTAAAAGCCTCGTTTATACGAGAAGTATGATCTGCAATCAGACGTCTAATCGCTTCATCAATTATTTCAATAAGAGTATCACGAACAGGCATTAACTCTTGTTCATAAGTAAAAGGTTGGACATCACGGGTGATAATCTCGGCAGAAAGGGCTTCTTGAATAAATTTCAGGCGTTCAGGATCTTGTGCCGCAGTCAGGCCAATGATAGGGATAGAAGGATCCTTATTTTTAACTATCCATTGGAAATTTTTACTGATACGAAACCCCTTCATTGCTCTAGCAGCTATATCCGACGCTTCATCGATAATAATGAGTTTAAGACGCTGCATTGTATTGGGAGGAGCACGAGCGCCGACAATATCGTTAGTAAATGTAGAAACAGGAGTAAAGATCGCATTTGCAGCATCATAGAATTTTTTCTTCATACGAGGTAGAGATTTAGGATTAACGATGTAACCAATTTGATCGGCAAAACCGAGTCGCTTTGCCATAGATAAGGCTTGAGAGCAGCGTTCAGCTACTCCTACTCCTCCCGATGTAAATAAAATCAAATCCTTGTCCGTGATCATATTTCTTCGACGCATTTCACTCAGTATCAATAAAGCAATCACAGTTTTACCTGTTCCCCATCTAAGTGACATAATAATACTACGCGGATTGTTCACGAAATCACGCGCAATCTCTAGTTGATAATCTCGGACTTCAAACCCATGTTCTTTTAATTGTTCGATGAAGGTGAATTCATTCAAGATTTATAGCTCTCAATGATGAATTTTACTCTACAATAAAATCTTATTATATGTAAATTTTTGTTCATCCATTATTAAATGTGGAAGAATAGATACAGGAATTCCATGTTTATCAGACCCGATAAAAAAAAAGAAAATGAATAAAACATTTGAGGAGTGGAGATTAGACTCATTAAAGATATTAAAGGACGAAATTAGAATTTTCTATTATATTAAAAGATCACAACGGAATAGTAATCTTGAATAATGAGAGTATTTTTTGGTTCAACTCGTTTTGAAGGTTCAAAATGCTCATATGAGTTTGAATGAAACCTAAATCCTCATATTTCTCATAAAATTGTTGACTTAGCACTTCTAGCTTTTGAACAAGGGAAATTATACTTTTTTGCTCAGGTTTAGTTGCAGGAGGAATTCTAAATTGCTCAATATTTGTTTTCAACACATCAATTCCATTACCCAAGAAATTTGTAAAATAAAAATGCGTAACTTTTGAGTTTATTACTCCGAGTAGAAATCGGGGGTCATAATGTTTAGATTTAGTTATTTGATCCTCATTTAATGATGGAGAACTCTTTCCTAATTTTTTCTTTGGAACATTAATAATGTAATGCTTAGGAAGAACACAAACTACGGTTTGCCAACAATAATAGTTCTTATTATCGAGAGACGCACGAATTGAATTACCTGCAACTCGAGGGATAACGATTTTTGGATTTTCAAAGAGCTCGGGGAACTTAGGTTTCCAGTTTTTTGGATTAGAAGAAAAGAGACGCCCTAATTTAAGATAGAAACTTTTGTGATTAGAATATAAGAACCAAGAGTGTTTCTGAGGAATTATATAGAAAGGTTGAATCTGTTCCCCCTTCAGAAAGGGGCGTGATGAAATGCCATCCACTGTCTCCAGTATCATGCTTTCAAAGGATTTTAGAGGAGAAATTTGAAAACCATTAGTTATATAGCATATTTCATGAAGGGGAAAAGAATTTTTGTTGATTTCTTCAAAAAATTGCCACAGTTCTGAGGGTATTAACCGCCACTTGTACTCATCCAGTTTTTGGAAATAAGTTTGAGGAAGTGAGAAGTAGTCCAGAATTAAAGGTTTATT
>JAEOTF010000539.1 GCA_016840025.1 Candidatus Hodarchaeota archaeon | reverse complement strand
TCGTGACCCGATTGGGCAGCGATGGTTTTCTTTGCTAATAAGTTTGGCAAGTCTTGTTCTAATGCTGATCAGTCTCTTTGTACGCCTGATATTCAGAATTGAAAAAACTAAACGCGAAAGAACCATTACAGGATTTTTGTTTGCATTCGCGTTTGTGACTTTATACTTGCTGGAAATTTCAAATATTTTTGTCTTATCCGCCCTTATTTTTCTCGCTGCGGCTTTATTTACAATTAGTTTTCTTCAAGGATTTTTACGAGCTTCAAATATGACCGTTCAAGATATCATCTAAACTTGTTAAAAGGAGAAAAAAAAGTACTCCTTCATTCTATTTTATATCGTCAAAGATTTTCGGTACGTCTTTAATCTGCACTACTGGAACATATTGGTACTTTCTATCTGATGCGTTTGTGGTCCATTCCCATTCCTCTTCGGGTTCTACCCGATAACGAATAAACGGCGCTGATGGAGCACTATCTAATCTAACAAATGCAAAGAAAGGGAGCCCCCTCAATGAATAATAAGCCGGCACTACTTGCCATGCGCCAATAAAATGCTGCGATCCTTTTTGGAAATAAAAGAGGTTAATTGATCGTTGATGAGATGCCCAAGTAAATATTAGACGAAGAATATCGGGTAATGTTTCGATTTCTAAAGGAATCATTGATTCAGTTGGTAAGCCTGATTTCGACATTGATTATCACTCCAGTCTTTGTAACATGTACAAGATTTTAAAAATGCATCTGGTTCACATTATTATCAACCTTAAACAACGAGGAGTATAAATTGACTAACAATATCACATCAGAGAGTAACGTTCTAATTTTCCAGGATCTAAAACGGAACTGGATTGTAAAAGTAGTTGGTGGCAAGAAGTTCCATATGAGTGATGGGCATTTTGATTTTGATGATATTATCGGGCAACCTTATGGGATTACTGTTCACACACATCTAGGTACTCCATTACAAATAATGAAACCGATAGTATTGGATTATATTCTCAAAGCACCGCGAAAAACGAATATCATTTACCCCAAAGATGCTGGACTTATTTTGTTACATGGTGGAATCTCCTCTGGTTGCCGAATTATCGAATCTGGTGCAGGAAGTGGTGCATTAACAACCTTATTAGCGTCGATAGTACGACCTGAAGGTCACGTATATACATACGAGTTAAGAAGCGATTTTATTGAACTTACCAAACGCAATCTTAAACGAGCTGGGTTCGACGATAACGTTACTTTATATCAAAGAAATATTGCTGAGGGTGCAGATGAATCAGACGTGGATGTTGTGATTCTTGATTTAGGAGATCCTTGGACTGTGATCCCTGCAGCTCATAAAGCGTTAAAACCAAGTGGTATTTTTGTTAGTTATTCTCCGACAATAAATCAAGTTATGAAGACGGTTCAACAGCTTCAAGATTTACCATTTTGTAATATTTACACTCTGGAATGTTTTGTTCGTGAGATAATGGTGCGCACTGGAAAAACGCGACCTGCTACTAGAATGATTGGCCATACTGGCTATCTAACCTTTGCAAGAAAATTACTCGCGCGTAACCTTGATGAGGACGCCTAGCACAACGAAAAAGGCGTGTCAATAAATTATAAGGCATTCATTTCTTTCGTTTTTTCCGTTTTCTGTGTCGGGCTTGCCATTTTTCTTGGAAAGGTTGCGGTTGTTTTTCTTCTTTTCCACGAGTGACATTAGACAATCCGAATCCGAGAAATACAAAGACAGCACCTACTCCCAAGAAGCTAAAGATAAACGGTACATCGATACCCTGTGAAATATGGAAAATGATACTGTTACTCTCCGCGTAGGCGCCACGCGCACTTTCTGGTAATTGCAAATTTACCAAAATTACACCGAAATCAGCGTTGAGGACGTAACTGATGTTAGCCGAGAAAAGATTTCCAGTTTGATTCCACTGGGCAATCGGATACTTGCTTAAAGCCCTGTAATAGAAGATGTCTGATAAGTCAAACACGTACGTGAAATTGGTATTACTACGTGTATAATTTCTGGTATACGTTCCCTCAGGATCTTCATCAATCCAGTTGAAATTATATCTATACGTATTGTTCAGAGTTGCAGTTGTGCTTCTTTCAACAAAGTCGAACCATAAAATGGTCGGGTTAAATTGCCACGTGCGGTTCGAACGAATTATGGTGTGTTCAACAGTCGCCCCTGTAATAGTGTAATTAAAGAAAACTTGTTTAGCATCAGAATCCACGCTAATAGTGAAATCTGAGATAGTGAGATTCCTCGGGGCGAGAGAATCATTAAGCGCTTCCAGCACTACCTCTGTAAATTGGATCGAATCGTTTTCGAGGGCTTCTTCAATTAAACTAAACAGGTCGACAGGAAGTGTATCATTATCAACCAGGACAGTAGTATCGATTTCGAAACTCATACCTATAGTTACTGTCTTATCTTCATGGATTTCCAAATTTGCATTTGTTTTACCGTAACCGGGGATAATTACGGATGCCGCTAAGGTAGATCCTAATACTAATGAAAGTAGAATTAAAGTTGAAATTTGAAGCTTACGCATTCCTAACCGACCTATGATTGGGATAAATTTCTACTTAAAAAAACTTCTCCTATTCAAGTAAAAAAATGGAGACCGGCTCTTTGCTTCCATTTACGAGCTAACCAAACATTTTATACTATAATGATAGTCTTAATATATTAGATAAATGCTAAAACTTTTTATTAACAACTTTTAAATTCCCTTCCGACTATTTCAATTAGAATTAGCTTACATAAGGTGGATGACCAATGGTAAAGGTGGATAAATACGACTTACCCGAAGATCTATACTATCAAAAAGATCACTCATGGATGAAAATTGAGGGCGATAAAATCAGAGTCGGCATAGACGACTTTGGGCAACAAGCAGCTGGAAAGATCCTCTTTGTTCGACTTCGCGCCCCCGGCAAACAAGTCAAACAGGACAAGAGCATAGGCTCGATCGAATCTGGAAAATGGGTTGGTTCAATCAAAAGCCCCGTTAATGGAACCATCGTTGAAGTGAATGAGAAACTCAAGAATGATCCCGGTCTATTAAACACAGCGCCATACACTGATGGGTGGATGGCAGTGATCGAACCATCAAGCTTAGAAGAAGATAAATCGGCACTCATAACTGGAACCGATAATATTACCAAATGGATAAAACAGGAAATCCAAGAACGCCTAAAATAAATAACATTTAACTCAAGGATGAAATTCTTCAAAGATCAAACATGGTATGGACGCTGTGAGGAACAAACGCCTTGAAAGATTTACAGCCTTCTAAATCAAACATAAGAACTAAGGGATTGAAAACATGAAATCTGTCGCATATATCTTGGCAAAAATAGTGGCTGGAAAGGCACCGGGAATTCTAGAAGCCACTCGAAATAATGAAATTGTGAAGGAATCTCATCTCATCTACGGACCATTTGATTTATTATTGAGACTGGAAACAAATACCCCCGAAGAGCTTGATGAATTCATCTATGGAAAACTCCGCAAACTAGAAGGTATCGTTGAAACGATTACTTGTCTTTGTGCTACCTGCGCATCGAACACCAACACATGATTCCTATCCATAATAGTTGAAAACCATAATACCATGGATAAAAACCATTTGTTCGTCGTTTAGATTTATATACCATGAATCAAATGGAAAAGAGAAACGAAACTCTGTTCAACTTACGAGAATTCATCCTCTTGATATATCGCTTCATCAAGAATTCTGGACGAGGGTTCAATTCAATGAAACTTGTGTTAACGGGTGTACCTGGTTGCGGGAAAACAACAATCTCAAGTAGAATTAAGGAATCGGGGGACATCTGTGTCATCAATTTTGGCACCGTAATGTTTGATG
>JAEOTF010000353.1 GCA_016840025.1 Candidatus Hodarchaeota archaeon | reverse complement strand
CCCAAGAAGAGTTACACCACCAACAGCAGCTGCAACTGAACCACTAGTAAAATCTTCCCAACCAGTAGAACGAGCCTTAATGCTTAGATGAGCATGACCATCAATTATTCCAGGCATTAATAGATTTCCTTTAGCATTGATAGTTTTTTCTGATTTAGGAAGCGATGTATCTTTGCCTATCGCAACAATCTTACCCTCATGAATTGCTATACCCGCATCAATAATCTCAGCTGGTAAAAACACTTTAGCGTTAATAATCTTAGAATCAACCTTCATGTAACCTACACCTTATTGTTATTAGCTTCTCAACTTTAAAAATCAACTTGCGCAAGATCAGTTTTTCTATCAAGTCCATTCGCTTTAATTTTACGCCCACATGAGCATTTAAAAAAACTCAATCTTATGACGATGGCTTATTATTTATTCAATGATTCCCATTCTGAAAGAAGATCATAATTTTGAGCTTGTTTTTTTGTTAATTTTTTAATTAACCTATTTGCCTCCTCCCTATCAATATGAGAAGGACCTTCAAACAATCCCGTCAATGCAAGTTTTCTTTGAAGCAACTCAGTCTCCTCAATTGGTACACCACGTGCCACCAATTCTTCAGCAAACTCTATCGGGATAACTATCACCGCCTCATCAGCAAGAATAATATCACCAGGCCGTTCAAAAACGTCATCGCAAATAACCTCTACATTATAATCCGTTGCAGTTATAGGAGTCGCTCCTGTAAGAGTACCGTGTCTGCTATAAGCTACGGCATCACCCATGAACGTATAAATTGGAAAATTTATCTTCCTCAACCAAGTTGTGTCCTTGAAAACACCATCTGTTATTATTTCGGCTCCACCCTTTCCCTTTATTGAAGAACACTTAACATCACCATAAGTCCCGTACTCTGAGTGACCCAAGGCTGCATTAACAACCACGTCACCAGGTTTTATAGAATCCTTTGCTTCTGTGAAAATGTCTCCGCGATCCATGGAGAGATTATGCGCATACAATGGTTCTTCTTCAAACTTTATTGTTAATACTGGTCCGCATAACGTATAATCTGCTCCATAAAGGGGCCTTAAACTATCCATTACTAACGAATCAACAGGCCCTCGAATTAAATCTCTTAATATGTTGCATGCAGTTGCAACTGATACTTTTTTAAGTTCTTTAATGAGCTTCCTCGATGGTCTCTCAAAACTTGCATTTTTCACTCAGATGAGATTGAATAAAGCGATTATTAATTCTTTTTAGTGAATGAGCTTAGTTATACGAGCTAAAGACGCTTTATATTTTTTATTCGTATGTTTCAAAATTCAATTGTTTGTATGAGCGCGACACGTACCCAAATTAGGTTTTAAGACACGCTACTTTTCTTCCATTTTCCATCTCAATTAGTTTTGGTTCTGTTTCTGAACATTCCGAGGAGGCGATTGGGCACCTTGTATTGAACCTACATCCTTTGGGAAGGTCAAGAGGATTAGGAATATCTCCTTCTAAGAGAATTCTTTTCCGAGCGCGTGACCTTTTTGGGTTTGGTATTGGTGTGGCAGATAAGAGTGCTTTTGTATAAGGATGAATTGGATCAAGAAATATGTCGTCTGTATTACCGCTTTCCACAATTTTTCCTACATACATTACATTTACTCTATCACATAGTGATCTGACGACGCTTAGATCATGAGTTATGAAAAGGTATGTGAGGTTGAAGTCTTCTTTTAATTGTTTCATTAGAATGAGAAGTTGTGCTCTTACTGACATATCTAGGGCTGATACTGGTTCATCGAGTGCGATAAATTGGGGGTTTAATGCAAGGGCCCGGGCAAAGTTGACTCTTTGTCTTTGACCTCCACTGAATTCATGTGGAAATCTGTCAATATAGATTTCTGGTGGGTTTAAACCGACGGAATCTAATAATGTCATTACTTTTTCTTCTGCAACGTCTATGTCTATTTGTTGGAGTTCGAATGGTCTAGTTAGTATTTGTCTAATGGTTTTTCTTGGGTTTAGAGATGCTGAATAGTCTTGGAATACTATCTGCATTTTTTGTCGAATTTGGTTTCGCATTGTTTCTTCATCCAATGGAACTATGTCAGTTCCTTCGAATTTGATGACGCCAGATGTGGGTTCAATTAATCTAAGTATTAGTCTCGCTGTTGTTGTTTTCCCGCAGCCACTTTCTCCTACAAGGCCTAAAGTCTCATTCTCCATGATCTTGAAATCAATATCATCTACTGCGCGAACACTTCCACCCGCTCTAGAGAAGAAAGTTGATCTGACAGTGAAATATTTTTTTAACCCTTCAACTTCAAATAACGGTTTCATCTACTTCTCTCCATTAAATAACCAGCAAGCTACACTATGAGCTTTTGAAATTGTTTTCATCTCTGGAATTTTCTGATGGCAAATTTCCATAGCGAATTCACAACGTGGATGAAATCTACAGCCTTCTGGAGGGTTTATTAATTGAGGTACTACTCCATCTATTGTTACCAATTCTTTTTTGAATTCATCAATACTTAGGACTGAACGAAGAAGACCTTGTGTGTACGGGTGTGCTGGTTCCTCAAATGTCTGGAATACATCAGCTGATTCTACTATTTTTCCAGCATACATAACATATACTCTATCGCATAGGTCTGCGACTATTCCGAGATCATGAGTGATAAGTAGGTTTGCAGTCTCGAATTCGTTCTTTAATTCATTCATCAAGTTTAGTATCTGTGCTTGAATTGTTACATCTAAGGCTGTTGTGGGCTCGTCAGCTATTAATATGGCAGGAGTAGAAGACATTGCTATAGCTATGAGAACCCTTTGTCTCATCCCCCCGCTTAATTGATGGGGATATGAGTCTGCTACTTTTTTCGGGTAGGGTATTCTCATATCCTTGAGCACCTCTGCTACTCTGCCATATGCTTCTTTTTTACGGATTTTTTTATGTAAAATGAGGCCTTCTGCGATCTGATCTTTTATTTTCATTACAGGATTAAGAAATGTAGTCGGGTCTTGAAATGTAATGGATATGTCCCCACCTCTAATATCTTGCATTTCTTTTTCGTTTAGCTTTAATAGATCGGTTCCTTTAAACAGAACTTTTCCACCAATTATCTTACCTGGAATTGGGATTATTCGAAGTATTGAGAATGCTGTCTGCGTTTTTCCACATCCTG
>JAEOTF010000352.1 GCA_016840025.1 Candidatus Hodarchaeota archaeon | reverse complement strand
TTATAGTTTATCTCTTTTTTGATACTTATTCCTTTGAATTAATTAAAAATGATATCTCTAAACGTTCTTTCGCTTTTCTAAACCTTATCTTCCTGATTTTAATCGAGCCTACCTCTCCTGTGGTTTTTGTATGTGGTCTATTACATGCATTGATATTCCATTCTTTGATTTCCATTATTGTGATTGTCTTGATAGATTTAGGGATCGGAAAGAGATCTAAATGTTCATCTCCAAAACGTTCACGGGCTTCCTCTTGTGACATAGTATGAATAATAATCTGTTCATCCTTCTGAACCATCGTATTCGCTTCTGCTTCTATCTGAAGGATTTCATCTTCTGTTAGTTTTCGGTTGAATTGTAATGTAAGACGTCCCCCCTTTTCCGATACATGTACTCCTGCGGTCCATTTAGCTGCATCGCCTAAAACTTTACGTACTGCTCCTTTTACTATATGAAGTCCAGTATGCGCTCGTATTTCCATCATAGATCTTCCATTAACGTTTATTATGCACTTTAATTATAGTATACTTTTAACTTCTTTAACTAATTTTGGAAGAAACTTGCCTGCTTTTCCTATTAATCGAACGCTCATGCTCGCATCCATAACGGTAGGTTCATCATTGACCAAGATCAAACTAGCACCTCGCGCACGTGCCTCCACAGGGACATATGCTGCTGGATACACTAATAACCTGGATCCAACGATCAGCAAAGCATCACATAAACGAGTCTGCAAGGTCGCAGCTTCTAGTACATCCATCGGTAAGGTTTCTCCAAAAAGGATAACATCGGGTTTTATAGGACCTTTTGGTCCACACTCATCACAATAAGGCGGAATATGCCCTTCTTTTACCTTAGCATTAAGATCTTCAAAATCTATAGTTTTTTTACAATTATAACAATATGCCCTATAGTAATTTCCATGGAGTTCAAGTACGGGGACCTTGCTCCCTGCTGCTTGGTGTAAGTTGTCAATATTTTGTGTTATAATTGCATGTAATTTTCCTAATTTTTCTAATTCAACAAGTGCGTAGTGTCCTTTATTTGGTTTGACATCCTGAAAATCAGTATGAACTTCATAATGCATAGTCCAGTATTTTTCGGGATGAGTGACGAAAGCGTCTATTGTAGCATACTCGTTAGGGTCATAACGCGACCAGAGCCCATGTGCTGATCGAAAATCAGGAATCCCACTTTCTGTGCTGATTCCCGCTCCAGTAAAACAAACTATATGCTTAGCATTTGCTAGAAGTAGCGCTGCATGTGCTATGTCATCTTTAGACAATTCTAGGTTCCGTCCTGTTCGCCTAACATATGTTTACTCTTTACCTCTTTCGTTTTAAGATATTGAATATTGAATGGATTAGGTGGTATGATCAGCGGCACTCGTTCGGGTACTTTAATTCCATGTTTCTCAAGTTGTGCGATTTTATTTGGATTGTTGGTCATTAATCGAACACTTTTCACTTGAAGTTTCTCTAATAGAGCAGCAGCTACTGCATAATCCCTTTCATCATCTCTGAATCCAAGCTCTATGTTCGCTTCTACTGTATCAAAACCATGATCCTGCAAAGCGTAAGCCCTTAATTTATTTAATAGTCCTATTCCTCGTCCTTCTTGTCGAAGATAAACAACAATTCCTTTTTCTGCTTCACCCACCTTCTCAAGAGCTGTAGTTAGTTGATCGCGACAATCACAACGAAGACTACCAAGCGCGTCTCCTGTAAGGCATTCGGAGTGTATACGACATAAAACGTTCTCTTTCCCTACAATATCTCCTTTAATAACAGCTGAATGATCGTCACGTCGATCTCGATTATTTACAAATCCAATAATTTGAAAATTGCCAAACCGAGAAGGAAGATCTGCAACGGCTACAATGCGAAGGCATATCCCTTTCTCACAATGTTCACAATTGGGATATTGAGGACACTCTAGCTTGGGATGAGTGGAAATAATCTCTTCTAAAGTTGGGATGGGAGAAGTCACTGATTTCAAATCCCGATAAACCAATAAGTACTTTAATTCGTTAATTTAAGGAATTAATTAATTAAATCATTCCATACTTATTTTTTCTTCCTATACCAAAGATTTCAATTCTTTTTTTTCTAACGTAGAGGGTTGAGATACAGGTCTACCAAGAGAAATAGCACAGATAAACTTGTATTTATTAGGAACAGAAAAAAAATTTTTAACTAATGGCTCTGGAAAGTATGATGTTTGAAACGAACTTCCATAACCAAACGCATGAGCTGTAAGCATCATATACTGGGCTGCTAAAGCACCATCATAAATTACAAGTTCAGCCTCGAAAACTTACTGGTAGAGAGATGGATTATACTAGTTTATTAATCTCTAAGTGTTTTAAAGCACAGTTATACCTGTATTAAGCTAATTTTTTGCTTTTTAGGAATCTCTTATAAATGACGAAATAAAATATTTTTACAAACGTAGGAGGTTACGATATTGAGAAAATTGACTAAATTATCTCTTCTCTGGATTTTAGTGATATTTAATCTTGTACTTGTCTTGGGAATAGGACTTTATTTGTCAAACAATTCAATAACTACAATAATTGACACTAATAAACTTCATAAATCCGTTAATTCTACTAATTCAACTCCAAAAGGCACCATAGATGATTCAATTGCTCCTAATAAATATTTTGATGATTGGGATTCTGCTGATAATGCAACTAATTGGGATTTCGATACAGCTGGTGTTATTTCTGAAAACCAAGATGATGTTACTTATAATAGTTCTTTGTACAGTTGTAGATTAGATTGGGTATCAGCAGGTACTACTGCATACTATTCTGATGAAGTGACAGGATTATCTACAAGTGCTCTATATCATTTAGGTGTAAACATTTACGATAATGCTGCTAAAATTGATATATTATGGAGAATGGAATTCTATACCTCTACTAGCTCAACATGGGGATCTTTTGATGCTGCATATGAAGATGGAATAGGTTTCACAGATACAGCAGGATGGCAATATTATGAATGGAATGGTGAGATTGATTCTACTTTTACAGTGGCTCGTATTGGCCTATTAATTGGTACTCAAAGTTCTGGTTCTGGTCAGTCAGTTAATATTGATGATATCTATTGGTATACAGAGTCGTTTTTAGAATTCCCATCACTCAATAGCACTGTAATTCTTTTCTCCTGTGTGGGCTTAATAACGTGTTTCTTAATAATGAAAAAGAGAATTTAAAATAATTTTATGATTTCCCTTTTTTTACTACTCTATAATTCAAATGAATAATGATGTATATGTTTTGCACTAATTATAAATTTAACTACACTCCTAAAATGTTAATATTAACAATAGAAGAAATAAATTAGAATTACTGATTATTTTTAGTAATACTCTTTGACCTATCTGTTGGATGAATTCAGAGTTTGTCTATAAATAAAAAAAGAGAAGGCAATAAGCCTTGAAGAGTCCTTGAGGATTGCCGCTTGTAATTTGCTACTATGTAGTATTTTATAGTTTTCTATACTGACATTCATGTTGACATTTACTGCGACAATACTCTGTATCTATATGCACAGCACACACTAAGCACCATGTCAAAGGATGTGAATCCGCCTCTGCCATGTAAATCTTCCTCGATAAAATAGATGCTCCCAACTTTCTTTTAAGAGTTCTTATCTATTTAAGAGTAATATGGAGCTTTATTAACTCTATGATGACTCTCCCGACACAAATCCGTTTTATTAAAGTAAAAGGTTAATAATTTCTTAAATAGCGTTGTTTTACTGGAGTGTACTACAAACTTGACTGAAGATTGGGATTTTCGTGGGGTGAACACTAAACCTCATATACATGGATTACATCCCTATCCAGCACGTATGATTCCTCAAATTGCTAGAAAATTAATAACTAGGTATGGTTCCAATCTTTCCTCCCAATCCATAATATTAGACCCCTTCTGCGGGAGTGGTACAGTCAACACCGAATCTATCATTCAGAATTTTAAAACAATTGGTTACGACCTTAATCCCTTAGCTGTTCTCCTAGCAACAGTAAAAACAAGACCATTTCTTCTAAACAAAGAAAGCCTTAACTTTGTTCTCGAACGCACTAGAAAATATTTGCACTCAAATGACTCTATTACGATCCCCACTTTTCTTAACATTGATCATTGGTTCAAGCCCTATGTCATTAAGGATCTAACTAAATTAAAATATTCAATCTTGGAGACCACTGATCCGCATTTACGCGATTTTTTAATAGTTTGCTTTTCATTAGTAGTTCGTAAAGTCTCCAATATTTATCACAGTGGTGATACATACGTAAAAAGAATGAGTAAAGAACGACTGGCTCAATTTTTTCCTTCGGTTGAAAAAACCTTTCAAGATGTCTTATCTTCCCGTATAAAGATGATGATGGAATTCTGGGAAATTGCTAAACGTTCGAAATACAATTACACATCCAAAATACATAATGAAGATGCACGACATTTAAAAGAAGAGGACAACACGATAGACCTTATAATAACCTCCCCACCATACGGAGAGGAGCAAAACACAGTAGATTATTCACGTTGGTCAAAATTGTCACGCTTTTGGTTAGAAAACGATCAAAATGATTTTATTACATTTAAACAACCCCCATTAGGTTCATCAAAAGGCTTGTTATCAGAAAAGAGACATGAAAAGCTGAAATTAGCTAATAATATGCTTTCAGAATTCCCTGATCTTTGGAAAATATTGAGACTAGTAAAGAAAGAAAAACCTAAACTTGCAGAGAAAGCAATAGTCTTTTTCTTTGACTTACATAAGTCTGTTGATCAAATGTATCGGGTTTTGAAAGAGAGAGGAAACTGTTGTTTAGTGATTGGAAATCGCTCTATTCGTGGTAATAGATTGGATATGGGCCAAATAACAAGTCAAATAGGTCAATTATCGGGGTTCTCGGAATCTGCGCTCTATCATCGAACAATCCCTTCCAAAGCGATTCCTTCAAAGAATCGTACAGGTTCAACTATTTCTCGAGAGAGTATTGTAGTGTTAAAGAAATAGAACCTATAATTGAGTATACGAGACTGAGAACATTGAGAATAAAAGGTTTTTATATATGATTAACACAAATAAATAAGTAACTTTGGAATTTAACTAATTTAAAATGTTATAAGTAAGTCCTCAAGGCTTGATTCATCTGTAATAGGGAATCTAGGGTGAGGATTAAGTATTAAAAAATCATAATTAAATTGGAGTTGTTCATTAATGGCAGTTAATTTCTGTTCTAACTGTGGTACAAAATTTGAGGCGAGTGATCGTTTCTGTCCTGAATGTGGCCATTCGATTTCCAAATTTCCAGGAATTTCAAGCCAACAAACATTTCAACAGACTCAAAAAAGGGCTACTCCTATCATATATTCACCCCCCTATTCACCTCCAGCCCCAGCACATCAAAAAGGCCCTGAATTTCCATATAAGCGGAAAACAGGGTGGCTTACGTTTGTTATTGTGGTGAATTGTTTCTTGATCGGTATTCTGAGCATGGGCGCATTCTTATATTTCTTTTTCATGTCTGATCTCGAGGCTGAAGCTGGTTCTGAGATTGAAAATTACGTATTTTTATTTTTTATAATCTATTTAGCCATCATTGGCCTATTAATATGGCTTACAGTTGCACTCAACAATTATAATAATGTTGCAAGAGTTATTATGATAATACTCTCAGGAATTGTTATCATTGGTTCTTTGTTCACAGTTAATGTGATTACTTTAGCTGTTAATGGTCTTATCATTTATGGATTAGGATTTCATAAAGAAACAGTAGCACTATTTACTACTTCATCTGGAAGAAGTTATCAACGCCCTCCTCGGTATGATCAAAGAAGATATTAGCACAACTCATTTCAAACCGAAAATATAATTCGAATATTTTAGCGTTCTTGAGATAGAGAGATATGGAGATGATAATTTATGGCAAGGAACTTCTGCTATAATTGCGGAGCAACTCTTGAACTAGATGACCGATTTTGTGGAGAGTGTGGCTCGACAATAGATCAATCTACTTCCTATCAATATTCAAAACCGATTACACCATCTTATGACCGATCACCATCAATTTCTCCATCACCTTCCTATTCTTATCCACCAACTACACCTTATCGAGCGCCAGGACTTCCATATAAGCGGAGAACGGGATGGCTTACCTTTGTTCTCGCGATAAATTGGATAGTAATCGTCTTAATGGGTCTAGGTGGATATCTCTTCTATTTAATTGTCGATGCATTCAGTCCTGAAAATGGTGATGTTGGATTGTCGTTTTTGTTAATTATATCAGTAATCGTTGGCTTGCTAATCTGGGTTACTATGTCTTTAAGCAAGTATAGTAATACTGCACGTATTGTTATGTTAATTCTCGCAGGGATAGGATTCGTTGGCGGTTTAGCTTTATTAGATCCATTCACTTTAGTGATTGCCGGCTTAATCATATATGCTTTGGGTTTTCATAAGGAAACAGTAGCACTTTTTACCACTCCCTTAGGCTCAGACTATCGACAACCGCTACACTATGAGTAACGAAGGTACTAAACGAATATCGATTTCAGTCTAGAAACCCAATTTCGGTCTTTTTCGCATGCGTGAGACCATTATTTGTTCATCTAAGTCCTCTTCATCTACGCTAGCAAGTCGCTCTCCTTTTCGTTCAAAGCCAAATGCCTGAATATATGCTAGCGATGCACTATTTTTCTCATAGACCTCGCATTCTAATAATTGAGCTTCTCGTTCTATAAAATATTCTGCAATCTTCAACGATAACGCAGTAGCTATTCCTTGTCTTCTTTTCTCGGGTATTACACCTACCATAGCTATTTCTCCAATAATTTGGGTGTTTTCAATTCTTGTTTTCAGGTAGGCAAAACCACCAATTTTATTAAACATTTTTACGACTAAAATGCCTTCAGGTCCCACAGCAGTTATCTCTTTTAAACCAATAGGGGCGTATGGATCAGAAGCTGCCAAGAGTGTACGATTATAAGCTTCAGCTAAAGATGTAGCATCACTATCAGGATTAAACTTGTCAATGGCAATATATGAAGGAATATTTTTCGTAAGGATTTTTGTTCGCATATTTTCAAGAGCAACCTCTGTAGAAACTTGATATTTAATGTACCGATAAAATTTTTGCTTAGCTACCAAAAACTTTTAGCTCCTGTTGAAGGTACTCCAATTAATTATCTTATAATAGAACTGGTATTTATTCTTTACAAAATTCCTCTGCTTTTTTATTTCTGGTGTCACTTAAATCGCTTTTTTGATCATTATTCAATGATTGTTACCACTATTAAGTTATCACTGATACTCTAGATTAAAAATAAGCATTCTAAAGTGATTTTTTAGAGGAAATTTAATTGTTCTTTTTAAAGCCTTTATAATAACTATTTATAAACTCAATTTTATTCTTTTTTCTACTTAAATGTCCTTTTTTTCTAGCATTATTAGACCCTTGAATTTATTCCTTTTAATAATAGGGTATCTCTCCTTAAATACTGAAATAAGCGCAAAATTTAAAAGGAAATCGATTTCTGTAATTATTAGTGGACAGAATGTCTGGTTTAGTAAAAGTAACCCCTCACATAGCCGTTGATACTACCTTACATACTGTTGACAGATCCGCTAATGTTGGGGGTATCTCTTTAGAACAATTTTCTATCGCTATTGATAGTGGTCAGAGGTATGATACTGCTAAGACCTTTCGTCGGCAATTAGAGACTTTTTTCGACCTACCTGTGAAATATCTGTTCTTAACTCATACCCACACTGACCATCGGAAAGGACTGATGGCTTTTAAAGATGTAACAATTATAACGAGCCAAAAAGCTGTAAAAAACATGCCTAAGAATGTTAAATTGAATAACTTTACAGTGGAGACTTTTGACGAAAAAACTGAAATTAAAGAGAATGATCTGAAAGTTGAATTTCATCTCGTTGGGGGACACACCATAGGGTCATCTATTGCCTATTTCCCCCATGAAAAGGTTCTTTTCGGAGGTGATCTATTTTTCTCCAGTGGTGCAAACTTTAATATCCCATTTTTAAATTTCTATCAAAACGCTTCTTATGATCCTAGGATAGGTAAAAAAACTGGTAATCCAGACGAGTATATCATTGCATTTGAAAAGTTTCAGTTAATGGATATTGAAGTACTTATACCTGGTCATGGGGGTGTCGTCTTTAATCCTAAAGAAGAACTGAATACACTTATTACGTTTTTTAAAGCACTTAGAACATTATTTATCTCAGCAATAGAGGAAAAAAAAGGTTTGAAGGACATTAAATTTCCCAATTTGGAACTTATTAAACAAGCATTTAACCAAATTGAAAGCTTATCAGAGAATAGACAACGCCAAGATAAACGTTGGTTGGATAATTATCTAGAAAAATTGAAATTTTGTTTTTATAACCATTATAAAAGTCAATCCAACATCTAACCTCATCTATCTAAGAGAAAAAGAAGAGATTTGATGATATAATACTAGTTATCACGAATAGAGAGAAGAAGTGGACAATAAAAATTACCCAAAGTCATCAATTTTTTTTTGTGAGCACTTCTAATTTATTTTGCGTGATACCTGATATCGTACCATTTCTTAACTATCCTTACTCGGATATCTTGAGAACAACACGAAAGTTTTATACATAATTATTCTATTTTGGATTAGTTTATTAAAAAAGGCAAGGGATAGTGAATGAATAAAGCCCCAACACAAAAACTGAAAATAATTATTATTAATTTAATTCTTCTACTTATTTTCCTCTTAAGTAGTATAAGCATACATACAAACCGGTGGGAAGCCTCGGTAAGGAATGTATCCATACGAGATAAACCAAACTCTAGAGTCCAAAAATCTTTACGAATCCCCCACTCTCCAAACGGAGAAGTTAACGTTGCTTTCATCCGACAGTGGGGACGTACAGGCTCTGGAGATGGGCAATTTGATACTCCTATGGACATTGCGATCAACGATTCAGGCTATGTTTATGTCACCGATTTCGGTAATCACAGTGTACAGGTCTTCACCTCTAGTGGATGGTTCATCCAGAAGTGGGGTAGCCAGGGTTCAGAAGACGGTGAGTTCAATGGTCCCTCTGGTATTTCAATTAACAGTTCAGGCTATGTATATATCACCGATCACAATAATCATCGTGTGCAGGTCTTTACTAGTAACGGGACATTTGTTCACAAGTGGGGGGGTTCTGGTGCTGCTGATGGACAATTTAATCAACCCTCGGGTATTGCTATCAATGATTCAGGCTATGTCTATGTTACTGACCAGTATAATAACCGCATACAGGTTTTTACCTGCAATGGGACCTTCGTTCAGAAGTGGGGTACTTCTGGTACGGGAGATGGAGAATTTACCTGGCCCAGCGGCATTGTTGTAGATTCTATTGGCGATGTGTATGTTACTGAATACGGTTTCCGAGTGCAGGTCTTCAGCAGCACAGGGACATTTATCCGCAAGTGGGGCAATTTTGGTTCAGGAGATGGAGAATTTAACATTCCTAAAGGTGTCGCAGTGGATTCGGAAGGTTGCGTCTATGTTGTTGATAGTTCGAATGAACGTGTCCAAATCTTTACCAACAACGGGACGTTCATCCGCAAGTGGGGCACTTATGGTACAGGAGATGGCGAATTCAGCACCCCCGAAGGTATTGCAGTGGATTCTGCAGATTATATCTATGTCATTGATAGATCGAATGATCGTGTACAGGTCTTTCTCAACCCATACCCCCAATTGTCTATTGGCATTCAACATCTTCTCGCGAATAATCAAACGATCAATGTAACCTTTATCGTTGAAGATGAAGGAGGCAATGAAATTGATGATGTTTTATTGGAGATTTCCAACACTACTTATGATTGGTCAGGAACCACAACTCAAGATGGTCAATATAATCTCAGTCTTGCCTATACACCGAATCAGTTTACACTTGAAGTCAACGTGTCGAAGTTAGGGTATTCAGCGGATAATGAAACTTTTATCATTTATATTGATCCACCTGCGGTGAAGTATACGGAACCGGTGGAAGAACTGGATACTTCAGCACTAGCCACGTTCGGATTAATCAGTCTTATCTTTATAGGACCTTGGTTCGCTTTATGGCTTCGTCATTTACAGCTCCAAAGGAAAAAAAGAGTTATATAAATTTAACAGAAAGTAGATAGAATAGTTACTGAATAAAAGAAATTTTGTAATCAGAAAAAGAATCAAAGATTGTAGTTTTTACAGCTGATTTAGAGAAAGCTATCTAAAAACCCAGTCTTAGGTTTTGGTATATTTTGAAGAATAGTACGACGTCTTTGCGAGAACTTGCCATTATTAGATTCCCTTTTCATACATCTCTCATATGCAGGTGCTGCATACTGCATTTCGGAAATTGCTGGAGGAATACTAATCTCAGAAAGCGTTAATAAGGTATAATAAAATGGAAAACCTTTCCATTTCCCATTATCACCACGGTGTTTAGTTAACCAATTGAGGAAAGCTTTTATGTGTGTTTTAGAATTTTCCTTTTCTTCAGTAGCTAAATACCTGATAAAACCTACCGTTGAATGCCTACATTCTCCTGCATCACAAAAATCTGAAAAGCACGATTGAAATAAATAGTTATTAGCAAGTAAAATCGACTTTTGTACTTCCTCAGACGTAATTTTGGACAGAATTAATATTCGTGCAGCTTCCTGAGTGAGGATATTTCGTGATGCTAGCTTAGTCTTAAGTTTCTCTCCTGTGAAAAGCGTAATTCCTTCTTTGATTTCTGTTTCAGTAGGCATGAAAATTCCTGTATTTGACCCTGATTTGACCTGTTGTTGACATAACCATTCAACAATTTCCTGCATTAGATCTCTTGGGGTGGATTGATTATGAAAAAAAGCTTCATTAATCGTATCTATTGTTTTAGCTAAGCTAGGGTTGTGAATCATCACTAGACCTCACAAATTTTAGCAGAAGTTGGTTACAATATAGATTTTTATCATATTTTAAGGGATATTTGAAAATGAAAATTCTCTAGATTTTCTATAAATATAATCTTAAACTCTTTAAACTGTCATTATCACCCAAATTACGATGAGATAAATCCATTTCCATAATAGGACCTTTTTTCTAAGTATTTTTGATTCTTTATGGTTTGCTCTCTTTCATTATGAATTTTTCGCACTTCTGTTTATTGGATTCATGCTCTATTCTTCTCTTTGTAACAATTATAATTAGTGATTTTTGACCTCTAATATATGTCCTCTATAACAGATGTTCGTTTATACAGTTATAACGTAACCATCGACTGTTGATAGATGTACATACAGACAAATGATCATATATACAGGTACGACATAATAAAGGAGGGTAGTGTAGGAAAAGGATCAAGGTAATCTGTTATTATAGATAAATAAAATCGCTTGGAGTGCTAAAAAATGAGTATGAAAGGCTTTATTGGTCGTCGAGCAGTGGATAGTCTAATCCTTTTCTATCTAGCTATAACTCTGAACTTTTTTATGTTCCGGTTGATGCCAGGTGACCCGTCTGTCGTCATGATTGCCAACAGCGATCACCCTATCCGGGAAGAAATCAATGTGGAAGCAATAAGAGAAAGATGGGGGTTGGACAGACCGTTATGGGAACAATATGTTCTCTATATTAAAAATCTGCTTCCCCCGGAAATGGATATGGGAGAATCGTTTAACTTTGTCACGCGGACCGGTGATCGAGCGGTGACTAAGGTCCTTCTTGGGGACCGGCTCATTAATACCATCGTTCTCATGGGAACAGCTATATCATTATCGTTCATGATCGCTATGATTATTGGAACGATAGCTGCATGGAAATATGGTACGAAAGTAGATATTAGTACCACTATCTTCAATTTAATTACATTTTCCATGCCGGTCTTCTGGTTCGGCATTATGTTGCTCTTTTTCTTTTCTCCACCCCTACCTATTGGTGGAACTACAGAACCAGGAACCCCTAGTGCTGCAGAAGATTTTACAACCTATGTTCAGGATTATATGCAACATATGGTCGGTCCTGCTCTCACTCTAACAATAGCATTTTTAGGTGGCTGGTTTTTAATCATGCGGGACACCTTGTTAAACATTTTCACGGAAGATTACATGCATTCGGCGTTTGCTAAAGGATTAAACACCCGTCGAATCCTTTTCGTGCATGCTCGGAAAAATGCGATGCTTCCCATGATTACACTTATTGCACTGAGTTTGACAGGATTAGTAACGGGGGCTATCCTTACCGAAACTGTTTTCACGTGGAGTGGTTTGGGATTGCTGACTATTCAGGCGGTGAACTATCAGGACTATCCGGTGTTACAGGGCTTGTTCCTCTTCCTAGCTGGAGTTACAATTATAGCCAATTTCTCAGCTGATGTAATCTATGCTTACATGGATCCCCGGATTGAATATTGATAGAAGGATGGAAAAAAAATGTCAGCAATAAATCAAAAATTTAGTATCCTGAAAAAAGAAACCGGCTTGCGCTGGACCAAATACCGCATGCAGCTAAGTCGGGGGTGGGCGCTCTATAAAACCAGTTGGTTAGGGATCGCGGGATTGTGCATCGTTCTGGCCTTTACCTACATCGCGATCTTCGCCCCTCTCTTTGTCTCCCATAGTCCGACCGAGCCGTTCGCCGGCGCGACCAATGAAGAACCGTCGATGGAACATCTGCTCGGGACCGATACCAACGGGCGGGATATTTTCAGCCGGATTGTCTGGGGCACCCGGTTGTCGATTATCATTGGGTTTTCCGCGTCGCTGATCAGTGTGCTCATCGGCACCCTAATCGGCTTGGTGAGCGGTTACATCGGTGGCGCTACCGATACCATCCTCATGCGGTTTACCGATCTGATCATTCAACTTCCCACACTTCCGTTGATGCTGATCCTGATTATGTTCTGGGGCCGCGGGATTTTAAACCTGATCATTGTGATCGGGGTGCTGGGGTGGACGGGAACAGCACGGATTGTCCGGGCGGAAACCCTGTCCCTGAAACATCGGCCATTCGTAGAAGCAACACGTGCTATCGGCGCACGGGACGCGCATATCATCTTTATGCATATCCTGCCCAACGTCCTCCCCGTAGTGTTTGCGAATGCAATCCTCGGCATTGTGGGCGCGATATTAGCCGAAGCTGGCCTAAGTTTCCTCGGCTTCGGTGATCCGACAACCCCCTCATGGGGCATGGTACTGAACGACGCACAAACCAATGCGGCCCTGATGCTCGGGAATTGGTGGTGGTTTGTACCGCCCGGTTTATGCATCTTGACATTCGTATTCGGGTTTGCACTTATTGGCTACAGTCTCAACCAATTGATCAATCCCCGTCTACGAGAGCGATAAGGAAAGAAAGAACTGAAAATTCATAATCCTCTTCCTTTTCTCCTTTTTTTTAAATTATTAAAATTCTTTTAGATTTTTGGTTGATTAATACTGTTTTTTTTCTTTATTACATTTACTATATGGATCTGATATTATTTTTCAAAACAAGTGTTATTAATAATTAATTAGATTCTAGTTTTTATTAACCTTTTGTATCAAAGGAGGTATTTAATTGTCTAGAACTGTCCTACAAAATGGCACTTATTTTAATTCTCTTACAGGAAAGCTAGTTGAAGGTCAAACTATTGTTATTAAAGATAAAACCATAAATTGGGTCGGCTCTGATAGTTCATATGAGCAGGAAAAAGATGATAAGACTATAGATGTGAGTGGGAAGGTTATCCTTCCTGGTCTTATGGATTTACATGTTCATTTAGAGTATTTACATGAATTCCTTAGTAACATTGAGAGAGCCATGTTACGTAATAAGGACGCAATGTTTGGTTACCTTGCACTTAATAATGCACAAAAACATCTTGCGTCGGGTTTTACAACATTACGAGACTGTGGTTCTGCAACTTTTGCTACTTCCACTCTTCGAAATGTGTTTAATCAGGGCTTATTTGCTGGTCCAAGACTAGTAGTAGCTCAACGGGTTATCCTACAATGGGGTGACCAAGAAGTATTTGGTCCGCAGGACTGGATTGACGCCATGCGGAAATATGAAGACATTAGTGGCCCCGATGGAATGATACACGCAGTTCGTGAACGGAGAAGAGACGGCTCTGACTTTATTAAAACAACAACGACAGGTGGGGTACTCCACGGACAGGAAAGCAAAGTAGAATTAACATTATGGAATGATGAAGAACTTGAAGCAATGGTAAAAGAGGCAGAACGTCTAGGAATGCATGTAGCTGCTCATGCGCATGGAAGTTCAGGGATACATAATGCAGTTAAAGCTGGAATTCATACAATTGAACATGGAACAATGATGGAAGAAGAGACTGCATCTTTGATGCGAAAAAAAGGAACAGTTCTAGTAGCTACTCACATAGCAGGTACATTCTTTGGTGATTTAACACCAGAAATGAAGAAAATATTCCCACCCGAAATCATCCGCAAAGGGGAACATGTAACTAAGAAAGCCATTGAATGCCATAAAATGGCTTATAAAAAGGGAGTAAAAATAGCTTTAGGGACGGATGCCCCTGTTGCCGGTGATCATGGGAATTCTGCTCGAGAATTGACATTATTGGTTAAAAGCGTAGGTATGACCCCAGTTGAAGCATTGCAAACAGCTACAATTAATTCTGCTAGAGCAATTAGAATGGAAAAAGAATTAGGATCTATTGAGGTAGGAAAATATGCTGATTTAATTATAGTTAATGGAAACCCACTGGAAGACATTACATTGCTGGAAAAAATTAATAATCTGGATTATGTGATTAAAGACGGCAGGATTATGGCGCAACAAGGTAAATTAGTCTTATAGATTCGTTTTATAATTCCTTCATCTCTTTTTTATAAAAAAAGGTATTAGTTTCTTAAATAATGCAGAACCTCTAAATTACTCTGTTGGAGTGGGGAAATCAAACTCTACTTCTTCCACTAAAGGGCATCCTTTACATGTGTGAATAATTTTCTCAAAATTACAGCAATAACTGTCTTTTTCACCTGTCTGTAAGAATTTACATTCTTTATTAATCGAATCTGGAAAATCGATCCCTTCCATTTTAGGAGAATAGGTGGTACACTTCGGAGGGCAGTCATTGACTTGAAATATTACCGACAGCTTCATTTGTGCTGATTTTTTATTTGAAATGACTTTGTTGATGGTTAATTCTATCGGATCTTTACTTTGTGAGAAAACCTGCTGAATTTGGGGATTCTGTTCCTGTGTGTGGGACAGGTATATTTCATAATCTCTCCCATTATATTCCATTACAAGAAAATTATTTTCTAATTCCTTTTGACTCTTTTCTTTTAGTAATTTTTCGATCTTTGAATTTGATTCTTTCAGGAGATGCATAAAGAAACGTAAGACTTGGGGGGATAATTGATCTTTAGCAGCTACAAACAATGGATTAACTATAATTTTGAGACTAAGACAAAGACCGTTATTTGTCAAGTGTCGACAGGCTTTAATTCGATGATCTTCGGGTTGTATTGTAGACATATATCCTTCACTTAATTACTCCCGTTCTACAGGCTTTATGCGTCTATAACCAATTAGATTTATATCTATTTGTTAGCATATGTTAAGGAACTAATTTGTAAGCTTTTTCTTCTAATTCTTTAAGGATTTGGTTTTTATTTTTAAAAATGCTTGAAATATAAGAATATACTTTTTTTGAGACAGAAAGTTTTTCTAATTCTTTTTCTTTCATTTTCGAGACATCTTCTTGAAAGGTTGCTAAGAACTTAGCTGTGTAACTTAATTGACGGATTTCAGATTGTGTTACATTTCCATTTCCATGTAATATTGTACCTAAAACATAAACAATTCTAAATAGAATTTCTGAGATTTGAAGATTTGGCTTTATCTGTCCCTCTGGGATATAACGTTTCGCAGTATAACTAAGACCATGTTCGTATCCCAGTTTAAATCCTTTGATCTGAGGCCATACCAAACCCAATTTTCCAAATTGATCTACGTCTAAATGTCCGTACTTATGATTATTTCCGTACAGTTGTTCATATTTAGGGAGAAGTGAAGGAAAGTGCTTTCCTATGGTCTGTAAAAACTCTTGTTTGCTTCTACCTGGCTTTAACGTCAACCCCTCACAATAGACAAATTCTGCGCCAGCTGACTTTGCTTGTCTATATATCGCTTTCATATTCTCCTCGGTGTCACCAATAAAAGGAAGACAAGGATAAAAATATACGCCTGAATGAATTCCTTCCTCTCTAAACTTGTTAATTGCTTTAAAACGTTCCTGAGTTGTACTAGCATGCGGTTCAAAGATTTTTTGGGTTTTTTCATTTGCTAGTGTTATGGTAAAGCTCACATTAGCATAAGAGTCTTCATTGATCTTCTTTAGGAGATCTAGATCTCTTAAAGCTAAGTTATTTTTTGTGAGAATAAATACAGGAAAGGCGTAGTCATAAACAATTTCTAATAATTTGCGTGTGATTCTAATCTTTTTTTCCGCAGGTTGGTAAACATCACAGACTCCCCCTCCAATATATATGATGAATTTTCCTGGTTGGTGAGACTGGGCTGAAGCTCTTAACGGTGGTAGAAAGTCTACTAAAGTAGAAGTCTTTTCACGATGAATAGGAAAGAATCCCTTCTTTTTAAAAAATTGCTCAAGTAACTGGGGGGAATTACTCTTTACTCGAATTCTCTTAGCAAAATCGTCATGCATATAGTAGCCTTCCGATTTACCATCGCAGTAAACACAATCATGGTAACATCCCTGATAAGGATTAAGATAAGCCTCACCCCATGAAAAAAGTGAAGGAGTGCTGGTCCTGATAACAGTTTTTGCTTGATATTCCTCAATTATCATTTTTTACACATATAAGCCAAGTTTACTTACGATCCAGAGATCCTTTAAATGTAGGTGTGTCACTTATAACGTCGACGTAATATAATAGCTATCAGAATGGTAAATAATCCAAGATAGCCTTCCCATGCAGGTATTACTCTCGGTGGAGTGTCAATAGATTCCGTAGAATTACTTGTTTCGGACGTAATCAGTTCAGTTTCTGTTAAACTACTTGTTTCGGATGTAGTCAGTTCTATAATCATTGTGGAAGAGTAATCCAAGCTAAACGCTTGTATACGATGATTATCTCCTTTATCAGCGACATAGACATTGCCCTTAGAGTCAATAGCTATCCCATCTGGATTATCAAATTGACCTATATCAGAACCATAACTACCCCACTCTCCAATAAAATCCCCTGAAATGTTAAAGACCTGCACCCTGTGATTGTCATAATCGGAAACATATACACGATCATTATTATCAATTATTATGTTTGCAACTCCTTTGAACTGACCATTCCCAATACCTTCACTTCCCCAATGACGTAAATAGGTACCATTAACGTCAAACACTTGAATGCGATTATTGAAAAAATCTGCAACATAAATATGATTCTCGGAGTCAATAGCAATGGATTGGGGATAATTAAATTCTCCATCTTCTGTTCCATAACTACCCCATGTGCGGATGAATTCGCCAGTGCTGCTAAAGACCTGTATTCGGTAATTAAAAATATCGGGGACATAGATATTATCATCAGAATCAACCGTAATCTGAGCAACCCTTTGAAACTGACCATTATCTGCACCAGAAGTGCCCCACTTGTGGATGAACGTTCCATCACTGTTAAAAACTTGAATACGGCTATTTTTATAGTCGGCAACGTAAATTTGACCTTTGGAATTTATTGCTACTCCATTGGGAGATTGGAACTGTCCATCAGCGGTACCATAATTGCCCCACTTACGGATGAACTCACCTGTGCAATTAAAAACCTGTACTCGGTGATTATAAAAGTCAGCAGCATAAAGATGATCCATAGAGTCAATCATGATGTGATTAGGATGTTTAAACTTACCATCTTCTGAACCATAACCACCCCACTCACGGATGAAACTAACCAAAAAATCTCCATTCTGGGCGCTAGGACTCAAAAGACGTTGTTGATGAGAAGAAGAGTTAATATTTTCTTCATGAAAGATCTTGCTGGTGTTTATTTTCCATAAATCATTAATTTTTCCGTTTTCTGAGTTCTTGTTTGTGACAACCACATTATTTATAAAAATAGAAGAAATTATAATAATTAATATCAATTTAACCATTTTTAGTTTCGTCTTCACTGGAAAAAGCAAAGATTTTTCCTCTTATCCCCTTTTTGTTATTTTTAGGGGTATTTTTGAACTTTTTTAATTTTCTCCTTGATGTCCTATTCTTTGCCTTCTATTCACTCACCAGAGCGCTCTCCGAACCACTTTAGCAGCTCCCAAAAACTTGGACAAACTTGGACATTAACAG
>JAEOTF010000351.1 GCA_016840025.1 Candidatus Hodarchaeota archaeon | reverse complement strand
ATTAGGGTCGATATCGTTTGGGTATAAAGGTGTTGTTCTATATGTCGTCTTAATACTTTTCAATTTTCCACTTTCAAAATATATTTTTCCTCTAGCTGAACGTTTTGATCCATATCCTTTTTCTGAATGTGGGATTGTTAGCAGAGTCGTCCTATTCTTCATGCTTCGGCCCATACACTTGTAAACTTGCTTAACAGACTCGTAGTTTCTATGGCTTTCTTTTATAATTGTATGTACCAAGTCATCTTTCGTCTCATTCTTTAATACTGTTATAGGCATTCGCATTGTAGGGAGGCAAAGGTTCATTCCAACAGACTTAGAAAGGTTTTCCAGTTGTTCATATTTCACTGAATCTACCATATCCATATATGAGTTATTAGAAAATGTAAGATAACGTTCTATTAACTCAACTTCTTCTTTGGATATAAGTGCCCCTTCGTACTTTTGGATAAATTTATGGTCTATCCTTAACTTGTCCGTCTTTACTGATGCAGAAGGGAAAGCGCTTTGTCCACTATCTACAATTGATTTTTTGAGGGGATTCATCGAATACCTATCGGGTTCTACATCATCTGTGTTTAGGAGAAAAGAGATAGCTTTTCCGGAAGAGGTTTTCTTTAACTCTTCACATATCTCATCCACATCTTTCTTGTTGGCTTTGTGTAATCCATAGATTTCAAAGTAGTTTCCACAAACCTCCAGTAAGCGAGCTGCGACAATTCCTTGAACTTCTTCTATAGTTAATTGTGGATTTGAGTACTCAACTGAGGTCCTTATAAAAAAATGTTTTCTGTTTATTACAGTCTCCCTTTTTTTACCGTTCTTGATGTAGAAAAAGGGAGTATATTTATCAACGTCTTGATCAAACTTAGAAAGTTTTTTCACCATCACTGCAATACATTGCATCGACTTTTTAAGGAAATCTTTAACGATTGTTCTACAAAAACTACTTGACATTGCAAATATCACCCTCTTTCTAAAGACTCTGCAATATAGATGCAATTCCTTCCGGCAGTATTCCCATAGAACATTTTTACTACTTGAAATAATTCTTTAAATCCATGTTTCTTTAATATATCAATGATTAAAGACTCTTCTTTCGGGATGCAAAGGGAAACTTTAACACCCTTTAACCGATCAAGAATTGATTTCAGGAGATCTATAGCAATGTTATCGCATCCTTGAGGACATACTAATGGTCCTACTTCAGCTGTGTCTCCGTATGTTTTCGCAACTATGAATCCTAGAATTTTTTTATCTTTAAAGGATGCAAAACACAGATTCTTTGAATCAAGAAGCATTGGTTTTAATAGCTTTTTTCGGGAAGCACCGAAATAAAATCTATCAAAGTAAATAATCTGTGATACATCCTTTTCAGTAACCTCTTTCGGACGCTTTATAATCCGGTTAGACAAACCATTTCCTTTCATAACTGTAAATACTGAGTGAGACATAAACCCAAGTTTTCGATATAACGGAACTTTATCAAAGTATGAATATAAACCAACGGTCTCTACACCTCTATTAAATAAATACTCTAAAGAGTGCTTGACTAATAATGCGCCAGCTCCTTTTGATCGATATTTCTCGCTAACGATTACATTTCCTAGCCAACCTACTCGGTTATAACTAATAGTAGTTGCGACACCAATCTTTTTTGAATCATCAAATATTATAAAGCATCCATCAGGTTCCAAGTTCGTCATAAATTTGAAGTCTTCTTGTGATAGATTCCAGGTCATTGTATCAGTTACGTGAACTGCGAAAGAAAAGTCCTCAGCTGACATTTTTTTAATAAGAAACATCTTTTACCTACTCTATAAGTGGGATAGCGTTGGTTTTGTCGCAGTTTTCTCAGCCATTATTAAAGATTGATATTCAATCTAATTCTTTTTTTTAATCCTATACATCTTTCAAGCGTAGCCTTTACAATTAAAGGTAGAGCTATAGTAGCATCGCAGTAACATGTTGAATACAATCCATCCGGTTTTTCTTTTCCCCAACTACAACCCTCTCGGAATGTGGCTCCTGATAATCCTCCCCACTGGGGGCTATCAGTAGTAATTTGAAAGCCATAGTCATGCCCAGCGTTAGGTATGCCAAAAAGGCCTTGGAGGTATGCTGTCTGTTGAATATAGTTTTTTGGGACACCTCCTCCAATATATATTACGCCAGTTTTTGAAGCTTGTTTTTTAATTTGGAATATCTCAACATTGTCCCTTATTTGATTGATCATAAGCGGTCGTAATCCTTCTTTCGTGAATTTAATATAGTGTTGAGTCAAAGCTAAACCTATTGAGCTATCGTTTAGTGCAGGTACAAATATTGGAATGTTGTATCTCCAGCAGTTCCAAATAATAGATTTTCTCTTGTCTTCGATTTTACCCTTAGCCTCAATAAATTCGCCTAACTGTTTGATGAAGAGCCTTGATGAAATACTGTCAGTATTTTGTTTTGCGCTTTCATTCGCTAAGCACATTATAATGTTATCGATCATTCTGAACTTCGATTCATCAGCAAACACGTCATATATTCTATCTATTCCCTTCTCACATAATATTTTATCATCAATTTTAGATGAGCCAAGGTAATGGTGTTCTCCCAGCGCTTCAACGAAATCGTGGTACATATTCGCTCCTGTACTGACAATAACATCGATCATATTTCTTTTCACCATGAGTGTTACGACTTCCTTCATTCCCGCTGGAACTATAGCGCCTGCCAAGCCAAAAAAGATGGTTGGTCTATCTTGGTCCTCTAACATGGCTAAAAATATGTTAGAGCATTTAGCTAAAGCTCGAGATTGAAAAGAGGTCCAATTAAATGAATTCAACAAATCTGATATTGTACTTATCTTTTCAAGGTCTACAGACCTTATCGGTTCTTTAAGAAAATCGTTTTTCATAGACTTCGCCTCAAATCAAGTAATTTCTTTATTCACTTTTATTGGTTATATTGTTCTAATATATTTTGAGCATTTTCTTACATAGTTGCTTTGTGAGCTTTTTGATATTAGTGTTGATAATTTTATTCATTGCTGTAAACTTATTCAAAAAAATAAAGAACTTGGTAACGATTACTAATAAAATTAGGTCAAGCTAGATATATAATACTTGATTGATCGTTTATACATGTTCTTTATCATACTCGAAATAGGATGGAAAACTAATAAGTAATTGAAAGAGCAGCTCATTACAAATCATTTAATAGGAGTTGAGAATGCTTAAATTTCTCAACAAATACGAGAAAGAAGATGCACAAAAAAGAGGGTACATTTGTACGCGTCTTCTATGCTTCTACTTAACAGTTTCTGACCGAACAGCTCTTTACAACAGCAATTTTCCAATTTTTATCAACCGGAACGGTGAAGTAGAAGTGATCCTGTTTGGCCTAAATGCCCGGGAATAAGATAAGGGGCAATCGGAACAGGAAAATTCCTAGAAGGGAAGTAGCATAAAAAAGAAAATATTTTGAATGCTGCAGTCGTCTAAGTAGAGTACGGGAAGACTCAGCTACTTATCAAAACTATACGCATCAAATTACTATGATGCGCGAGCTGAAGCAGGATAGCTTCCTCCATATGATGTGAGGATCGTGAAGTCGTAGATAATCCCCTTTTTAAAAACTACAATTTCTATGTAGGCTGTAGCAGTTACAGTTATTTCTTTACTTTCCCCTGGTTTCAAAGTGCTTTCTATAAAAGTCAATTCTGGTAATCTTCCATTTATGAGCACATGGCTTATAGTTGCGATTGTATTTCCCGTATT
>JAEOTF010000350.1 GCA_016840025.1 Candidatus Hodarchaeota archaeon | reverse complement strand
CATAGAAGACGTCCTTTATTTCACAGAAAAAGGTAAATTAGTTGCAGTCGATGGTTTAACCTTCCAGACAATTTACATAAGTGGAATAAGCTCTACAACTAGTTCTTGGCCAGGGTTACAGCTAATTAAGGATAAAGATACAGAAGAACCTATTATGGTAGCTTTTGCTAATCAAGGTACTTTTAGTCTTTTCAATCTCGGAGATGGTACATTAATAACCTCTATTGAATTTGGTTCTCGCTGGGTTGAATCGATTGGTGCAGGTGATTTGTTATTAAATGACACAGAGATTGATGAAGTAGTGGTTGGACTTAGAAATGGTACAGTCATTGCTTATAGCATAGATCTGAGTAATTACGCACTCGATGAGCTTTGGAGAGCTGCTCATGTGGATACAACTCAACAAATTCATCAAATACGAATTGGGATATTCAGTAATCAATCTCAACCTGGAGTAGTTGTTACCTCTCATAAGGGTTTGGGGGGTGATCCAGGATATGTGATGTCCCTTAATGGTAGTTCGGGTGAGCTACTCTGGAATCATTCATTAATCTTTCCTAATAGTCTGGTTGTAGCGGATCTAAATAATGACAGTATCGGTGATGTAGTAGCGGGATTAGCACCTACCTTTGCATTTGACGGAATTACGGGGGATCAATTGTGGAACATGAGCGGATGGTATGCGTTTACTGAAGAATCTATAACTTACGATGTAAATAATGACACTGTGCCAGATATTCTCTTTGGTAAAATTGGTACAAATGGAGCAGGGGCTATTGATGGAGCTACGGGCGAATATCTTTGGAATTATACTCTTACGACCAGTGAGTATCCACTTTTCATCGCGACCTCTGCAAACGTTATGGGAACTATCCAGATGGATACCATGTATAATGTTTATGCAGGTTTAACTACAGATGGTATAGCCTATTTACTTGAACCAGAAAGCGGTATTGCATTAGCAGGTATGCCTACTACCCCAGATTCGGATCCATTGTATGATTATTCGGTTGGTTCAGCTATTGCTATAGCCCAATTAAGCTTCGATCGTCCTGTCATTATTATTGGGGACGATAATAGTAACATTACCATCTATTCTCTATACTACAATAAACCTAAAGTGCCTGAAGTTACAGATATTCCCACAGCTACCCCCGAACTTACAGGAAGTATACCAGAGGATAGATCTAGGCAGTTAATACTTGCCCTTCCTTCCTACCTCACTTATGACGTGGATTCTGATGGCATTGATGATCTTATCATCGTTGATTCTTCAGAAATTAAAGTCGTTTCTGTTTTTGATTCCAGTGTGCTTTGGACTCTCCCAATAGATAACAAGTGGGGTTCATATCATGGTCCTGCTAAGTTGGCTGATGTAAACGAGGATGGTCAAATAGAACTAGTCGCTGCATATGACCAGTATGTTACAGCAATCACCCTTAGTGCTGCGGCACCCACATACTTATGGAATTGCAGCTTCGTAGGCGTTGGTGCTCCTGATTCTTGGAACTACGGTGAATTTCTGATAAACGACATTGACGGCAATACTGGATTAGAAGTAGTCTGGGGTGGCACTTATAAGGCCTTTAATTGGGCCCGCATTGGCATTATCAATGGAATAACAGGAGCAAGGAGTATACTCACTACGTCACAGACGTATGATGAGGTCGTTTTCAATATAGGTGATTTCCGTAATTCAGGAACAGAAGACATAGTAGCTTATTTCACGGAGTCGGATGAAGTGTTTAATGGTCATTTAGCACTTTATGACTATACGGGTACTCTGATCCACGAGCTCCCCCATCAATCGTCGAATCCATTTTATGCACCTGTAAGCAACATCGCAGTTGGTGAATTCTCAACGGGTTATTCTGGATTAGAATTGGTCCTTTTCTTCGAATTTTCTACAATTGGATGGGAATATCCAGATCTCTTGCTTGACTATGGAACAATGTACATTTGTTATGGAGTAGACGCTAGCAATCAACTACAAATCATAGGTGGTCGCTTCGATTTTCTTGTAGATGCTAAAATCGAACACTGGGTCAAAGATTTTGATAATGATGGTATCGATGATTTAGTTACGCTGTCAACTAAAGGTCATTTATTAGTTATGAATGGATCAACAGCCGCTTTCGAAATATTGGGCAAACAAACCGATGTCTTAGTAGACTATTCCAAGCCAAAAACACTAGTGGGGAACTTCCTAGGCATAGATTCTTATGTTACTGCAGGTTACAATTCTCTTACTTACTATGATTCCTTCTTCTTTGGGGAAACACCGATTCCAGCATGGCAAGTCATATTAGAGGGAACTGGCATCAGGTATATTCGTGCGGGTGATTTCGATGGGGATACGTATCAAGATGTGCTTATCATCGATCTTGGTTACAATTTATGGGTGGTTTCAAGCGAAGGCAACTTTGGACGTGGATTCCCACAAAAACTTGACAATGATCCAGCTGTTCCAGTACCAGAATCACCAGACACCTCGAGGAAGTCAACAATAGCTGATGTAATTCCAATTCTGTTCGTTACAATGGTAATCCTCGGTGGTATGACTGCCTTGGTGACTCAGCGTTATTATCGGAAACGACGAGTTTAGACTTACTTCATTTCCTTCATTCCTTTTTTTTCTCTTTAGAGCATTTGGGAACGAATTTAAGGGCAATTCATCTCTATAAGTCAAAAATTGGAGGAAAAATATCACATGAATAGCGGAGCACAAATTGGAATAGACAAGATGCTAGCAGATGTCAAAAAAGTCCTGATAGCAGGAATGGGTGGTGGCGGCGATGTTGTTACGGCATTACACGTTAAATGGGCTCTTGAGAAGATAGTATCTTCTATTGAATGGGTACATGGTGGTATTACTGCTGCTGATATCTCCCATTTTGATGAAGTCGATGTAATTGATGATGTCTCAGCATGGGTAACTGAAAAGAGTCGTAGCAAGCCACCTCATAGATTGATTGAAGCGCTTATCGCGAAAAAGATGGGAACAAAGGTGTTTCTTCTCTCCTGTAACAATGGCGTCAAGAAGATGATCGAGAGCTTGAACAAATTAATTGAAACAGAAAATATTGAAATGATCATTTTCATTGATGGAGGAACAGATAGTTTAGCATTTCTAGAGAGTTCATTATTCAGCCCTACTGAAGACACAATGGCTTTAGCAGCGTTAGGGTTGGGAAAATTCTCTGAAAAGCTTAAATATCGTGTAGCAGGTGTTTCTATTGTTGGAAGTGATGGAGAAATGACACTAGAGGAGATCGGAAACCAACTATTGAAAATATCAATGGCTAAAGGTTACGTTGGAGGAACATTCTTCCCTGTTGAACGCTTCTCCGAATACTCTGAACTTATTTCTGAAGTTCTACAAAGATATCCAACAGGTACTGCACTAGCTCCTTTACTGGTAACCTCCACAGAGTTTAAAATGCAGGAAGACTATCCATTTCGACCAATTGCAAATGGATTTCAACTAGCTACATTCCTTTTTGACGCTCAAATTGCTGCAGAAGAGGGGAATGACTTTACACGGCTTATTTTCGAAGCAGAAAGTCGTGAATTAGCTGAAAAAACCATTTTCACTGCATTAGAAGAGCATCGGAAGATGAAGAAGAATATATAACAGTAAAAGGGAAGATATTATGATTGTTCTTGTCTGTAGAAGTGAACTAAGGATTTTTTGTCATCAATTAATCATAAATGATATAAACCAAAATTGTTCGGCAATTCATGACTAAATATGAAACGCTTGAAAGCAATAGAAGATGCTTACAAAAGACTTGCTGATGTCGCCAATAAGACTCCCGTTATGACTTCTCGGACATTAAATAGACAAATTAATGCTTTCGTTTATTTTAAATGTGAAAATTTCCAAAGAGTAGGTGCTTTTAAATTTCGGGGGGCTTACAATACCCTTTCTTTACTTTCTCCAGAGAGACGTGAAAAGGGAGTAATAGCTCCTTCAAGTGGAAACCACGCTCAAGCCCTTTCACTTGCATCTTCCTTATTAGACATTCGTGCTGTTATTATTATGCCTGCGGATGCACCTCGTATCAAAGTTAATGCAACGAAGGGATATGGGGCAGAAGTAATTTTCAGCGGCAACAATCCCGAAGAACGGTTTCAAAAAACTGAGGAACTGGTAGAGGAAAAAGGGTATACTTTAGTTCATCCCTACGACAATGATAATATCATTAATGGAGCTGGTACCGCAGCTTATGAACTAATCCAGGAAGTAGGGGAGTTAGATTTTGTGTTTTGTCCTATTGGGGGTGGAGGACTAATCAGCGGGACTTCTCTAGCAACAAAAGGACTCTCCCCAGAAGCACGTGTGATCGGTGTGGAACCCGCCAATGCAGATGACGCTTTCCGTTCACTTCAGGAAGGTCGAGTACTGCCGAGTATTTCACCGAATACGATCGCTGACGGATTACGTACTTCTTTAAGCGAACGTACATTCAATATCATCCAAAAACATGTAGAGGAAATCATCACTGTTTCGGAGGAAGAAATCATCGACGCAATGCGGTTTCTGTGGGAACGAATGAAAATAGTGGTTGAACCCTCTGGAGCAGTTTCTCTAGCAGGATTACTCGCGGATAAAATTGAGATAGAAGGAAAAAGAATAGGAGTCATTCTAAGCGGGGGGAATGTGGATCTAGATCGATTTTTTGAATTCCTAAAAGCTCAATAGACTAACTTTTTATCAATATTTAGCATCTAAACGTTTCAACCGAGTTTTTTGGAATTCTTCATAGGTGTTTTTCACAGTTGTTAGTATTCTCTCCATCGGTGTTAGATCAGGGCGCAGGAATGACGGTAACCACTTACGACTCACAAGCTGGTTAGCAATTAAAACACACTCCTCACATAAAGCGAATTTTTGGTGAATTTGATCCACTGTTGCTTCCATTTCTTCCGCTTCCACTTTTACTTCAAACATTTTTATATAATCTTTTTTTTGTTGGGTGTGTTAAGTTGATAGACTTCAATCTAGGAGAGAATAATTTGGAGATAAACAACAATTTCATCAGAAAATGATTAAAACTCATATGAGATATTAAGAAAAGAAGTTTTTTCAAACGAGATGGGGTGAAAAATACTTTGGAAAGATATTTAATTAAGAATTATAGAAAAGTCTTTGTTTCTTACGTTTTAGTGTTTATAGTTTTCTTTTCTGTTCTCAACTTTACCCCTGAAGCAACTATTAAAGCCATTAAATCACCGAGTAGCTTTAACACGCCAAAACAGGCAGCTCAGAAACTCTTAACACGACCAAGCAACCTAGATATAAACCTCCCTTCAACAGAGTACTTTGATTATGAAAATGGAACTACACGGATGGTAATAGATTATCAAAATGGAACTAAAGACGTAATCTCTGAGACTATGCAAACAAGGACTGCAAAATTAGAACTTGAACCAGAAACAGCAACCCAATCAATGGCAGTGACCACACCAACCTCAGTAGGGGCTGAAAGTGAACAAAATAGAACCACCAGAGCGGACTCAAGGGCTACAACAACTTCAACAGAATCTGCTGAATGGATTACTGTGACTCAAGATGCGGTAATGGAACAGGAAGTCTTGATGGGTTTTACCTATCAATTGGTTGCTGAACGTTGGACTATTGTCGATGTTGGGTTTGATATTGAAGTTCTAGAGGCTTATGCTAGAGCGGGAATTGAAGTCGACATTGGCTTTGGATTGAGACTCCCTATCAGGATTGCTCTTGAATACCCTGATGTAATGACTGTTGAGCATGATTATGAGTGCTACGCAACATTAACTCCTCTTAACCTACCTGACTTTGATGAGTTCAAATGCAGTTTCATAGCCTGTATCTGGATAGAAGCTGGTATATGGGCTCCTATCGTTGGCTGGATAGAATACTCTGAAACTTTTGGTCCGAATTATGACTTTTCAAAAAGTTTCACAACACCTTTAGGGTCTGGAATGTCCTTCCCTATTTCCGCGTTAGAAATAACAGTGTGGGATTTATGGCTAATGGCAGTGAAAGTAGTCATAGAGCCACAACTTGGCTCTGACAAGATTACTGCTAAAGCTAGTGCTAGTGGTGATGCAACTGGAGACCAAACTATTACATGGTCAGCGCCAGGGCAAAAAAAACCGTTTACGGTACATGCTAGCGATTATGGATCAACTGACTTCGCTAAAATCCAGCTTTCTGACTTCAGGTATTATTTCTCCATATTTAAGCTACATTTTAAGCTGAAATTCGATTTTGATGGTTGGATTGACTGGCTCACTGGAGATCCTACAATTAGCATTTTCACACTTGACATGAGTTGGTTAACAGATGGACTTTACTTGGGTGTTCATCAAGGTACTGACGGAACCGTGGATGTTGACGTTTTTGTGAAGAAATTCGGCGTCGATTTAATAGTTACTCCATTTTCCCAGGGTATAATTCCAGGATATATCGGAACATACAACGTTCTAGTTATCAATAAAGGAAATGTACAGGATACCTTCATACTCTCAATAGCAGGTCTTCCAGGCACTTGGTGGTCCGAATTATCAACAACAACGATTACCGTTCCAGCTTACGGATCTACAAGCGTGCAACTCTCCGTCCAGCCCTATAGACATTGGTCTACTTCTCCAGGCGACTATCCCTTTACTATCTCAGGAGCTAGCCAACAGGCGCCTTTACACGATCTAACAGCAACTGATACCGATAATGTTGTTGTGCAGGTCTTGCCATTCTATGAAGTTGACATTTTGATAACGCCAGAGACTTGTATGACTGAACCCGGCGGAACTGAGGTTTATACAATTGAAGTTACGAACCTTGGCAATGTTCTAGATAGCTTTGACATTTCGCTATACTTTAATGATTTCGATGGATCCTATCGTGCCGTTCCCACAGCTATTCAACCAGAATGGATAACAATCGATAAAACATCTATGACAATGGGTCCAGGTATTTCGGATATCGCTACACTAAGCATAACGGTTCCAAGTGATTGGGAAGGCATGGAAAACGCGATCTATGAATTTATAGCTACAGCTATTAGCACAACTACTTCAACAGCAAGCGATAATGACATCAGTGAGTTCATGGTTCAGGCTACTAAGGAAAGTAAAACTAGATATATCAATCTTGAACTTGATGCGTTAATTGATATGGTCAGTAGCTCAACGATCTACAAAGGGATTAAAAATAGTCTGCTTGCTAAGTTTGCAAGCGCATCCCACAAAAAGGAGCAAGCCCTTGATTATGTCATTGAAGGTAGAACGAAACAGGCCAATAACATGCTTAAAGCTGTTCAGGGAATCTTGAATGCCTACATAAATCAAGCTGAAGCACAATGTGGTAAATATATTCCTAAAGACATTGCGGATACTTGGAGTGCAATAGCGCAAACTATTGTACAAGATATCGAAGTCACAATAATGACACCTGGTTAGGCTACTTCTTTCCTCTCTTCTTTTTTTAACGAAAAATATTAGTTTATTTTTTGGTTAACAATAAAATATCGGGACCTTATTCAATAGATGATCGGCATATTTTTTCTATTACTTCAATTATGATAAATTCCTACAAATAAGGTTGAGTAGAAGGAAAAAGAATAGGAGTCATTCTAAGCGGGGGGAATGTGGATCTAGATCGATTTTTTGAACTCCTAAAGTCACAATGATGTTTACATTGACACAGAGATTTTCATTCTTACCCATTTTTCAGGTAACGATAATCAAATGTTATATATAAGTCAATTAGAACGGTAATTAGAACGGTAATGTTGATCTAAACCGATTCTTTGACCTTTTCAATGTTCAGTTGCTTCTATTTTTTAATCCTTCCACAAGTAGGACTTCTAGATTTTTTTCTGACTAACACAACCGTCACTATCGAGGTCACAATGAGGAACACAACAACAGAGGTAGTGGGAGTAAACTCGTCCATTGCAGATCCAAAAAGAGTCAAGTCATCTAACCATACGTAGTAAGGTTGCTGTGGGCTGGCACTTCCGCTTGGTGATCTTTTAGTCTCGTAACCTCTTAGAGAAATAGTAGCGTTATTAATACCAGATGGCACAGTTCGGGCTTTTGTTCCTAAGGCTCCACCATAAGAATCATTTTCGGGAAAGACTAAAATCCAGAGATTTTCCATACCAAAACCCGGATTGTAAGTAATCAATGTCTCAGAACTATCAAGAACATTATCAATATACCAATTTACTTCAACGTTAATCTTGCCATTATAAACGTTAGATCTCATATAAATAGAGGCATTTAGGACCGTACTTGGTGTCACAGTGCCGATAGAGGTCTCAAGTATATCATCATAATCTTCTGAAAAAGTAATTTCTAACTGGGGGTAATAGTCTCCAGCTGTTCCTAGACGTCCACCTGGTTGCTGTATTAGGCTTGAGTTCGTCCCTTGATTCTTCCAATGGGATAATATATTCGCAGTATCCCATGTTTCAAAGCCCCCGTCCTGCAATAGGTTTAATGGAGATGTTATAGCGGGACTAGGTCTAAAACATAGAAACAATAAAAAAACACATAATATTTTTCTCTTCATGGATAATCCACCAACTCAGATTCATTAATCTAACTGAAAACAGTTGTTTTATATTCTTTAAAACTGCTATTAGTTAAGACTATTCATACAAACAAAATAAAAAGGAAGAAGACATTGGTGGCGATATTGTGTCAAAAACCCTAATAGCTTATGGAACACGACGTGGTATGACAGCAGAAACAGCGTCAATCATTGCTGACATTCTTCGTGATAAATTTTCTCATACTATTGACGTTGTTGATATTAAAAAAGTAAAAATTGTTATTGAACTCGATCCGTATCAAAATATT
>JAEOTF010000054.1 GCA_016840025.1 Candidatus Hodarchaeota archaeon | reverse complement strand
GGGAATGTCCAAGTTTTTCTGAGTTTTGGGGAACGGCTAAAGAAGTTGTTAGAAAGGAGTTTTGGGTGAATGGAAACCAGAGATCGTGTTATCAAGAAGGAAACTTAAAAAAATTAAAAGCACCCTGATCGGACGAGTTCATATGAGTCCAGAAAATGAACTAATTATCTCAATTTCGGGTGATGCAGGTCCTTTTATCATGTTTCTTGATCAATACACGCAATCTCTAAGTCCTCAAAATGCCCTAAAAGAGGCGTTAACCTTCTATGTGCATAACTGGAAGCGTGAAAAGGGTCCTAAAGAGGATAATAGGTATTATTACGGAGACACTGCCTATTCTGACTGGATCCAAGGGCTCGATGACTTTGAAAAATATGAATTAAATGCAAAAGATACCGCTGAGATGTTTTTTGTTAATTGGTGGGGTTTTAATTGTCTTTCTGACGCTCGTCAAGCAGCTGTGACCTTTCTTCGGGACCACCTTGCTCATTTAGGAAAAAAAAGTCAAGAATCGCTTGAAAAGGCAGCTGAGTTATATCAAGAGGAGGTTGAACTCCTTGGAAGTGTATTTGAAACAAAAAACGCTTTTACAGGACCTTGGAGTGACAGTTCGTTTGAAAATTGGTCAAAAAACGCACTTAAAAACTGGACTAATGATATGAGGAAAAGGGAACAAGAAATTTTATATAAAGCACAACAATTAGAGAAGGAAGCGATGATAGTAATAGAAGAAGCATTAGGATTAGTGGAATAAACAGAAATTATCGATTTATTTTTTCCTAAGTAATGATTTAATGATGGGTAATATTTGTGTAAATGGGTTTATATTGGTATTTTCCCATTTAAGTATTGAAGAAATATGGCAATTGTGTTAGATCTAGATGATAGGGGGAGAATTACAATTCCTAAAGAATGGCGTAAGAACCTATTTTTGAAAAGAGTCGTAGCTATTCAATCTAAGAATGGTATTTATTTAATACCTGTTTCAGATGATCCTTTAAAAGTATTAAAAGGCGCTTTCACAACTACTAAGATCACAAAAGAGCTTAAAAAAGAAGCATTGGAATTAGCTCTTGAAGAAGCTAAAGTTAATAAAAGCAACCAAGAGGAATGATTTCAAATGCCTTCTATTGATACAAATATGGTGTTTGCTTTTCTCAATGCACAAGATCGGCACCACGATGTAGCAAGTAGACTATTCTCACTGATAACAAAAGGGTATAATGTTGAATTGCCCGCATCTGTTTTAATTGAGATGGAATTGATCTATAAATCAAATAAACGTGATGATGACCTTGTGACTCACATAGCTAACTTGATCAGCGTTCCAAATGTGAATTCATTGACTCTGGCACCTAAAACAATCCTTCTAGCAATCAAACTCAGAGAAGATTATGACTTGTCTTTTTTTGATTCTCATCATGTTGCAGTTGCCCTTGAACATGATGGAAAACTCATTAGTACTGTTCAGAAATTGGATAGAGTACCTGAACTAGAACTCATAGATCCTGTAGTATTAACTAAGGATTTGAATATATAAAACGTATCAAATCACGTACTTCTTCCTTTATTCGTAAAAGAAGACAAGAACAAGGATATTCAGTTGTTTTGTTAACCGCATTGAGGTCAGAAAAATAGAATCCTTTTTCCAATTGAGAAATATATATACTTATGAATGAGAGATTTGATAACTGTCTAGGTGCATGATGTTATGAGTGATGAATCGTTAGACAAGCTCATTACATTTATGGAACAGGATTTAGAAAAGCTACTTCCCCAGAAACTAGAGCAATATTTCCGTGTTTATTCCTCTCAAGAACTAATAACTCGTCAAGAATTCCAAGAAGCCAATTTAATGCTTCGAAAAGAATTTCAAGAAACCAACCGTCAAACAAGAGAGCATTTTGATAAGGTAATTGAAGAAATTCGAACAATGGCAAAAATTACTCATGAAGGGATTTTGACTATTACCAGAATGCTACGTGCTATGGAGACAAAAATGGGTAGAGAATTTGAAATCGTTATACGAGAACTATTTCGAGAAGCTTTAACATTAGAAGGAATTGTACTGGAGAACGTACGTCGGTTAACGGTTTATGATCCAGAAGGAGTGGTTGTAGATCCAGGTGACCATACTGATATTGATATTTTTGCCCATAATAATGAAGTAGTCTTCATTGAGATCAAATCATCATTCGATGTCCATGACCTTAGGCGCTTTGAGAAAACTATCGCTCTTGCAGAAGCACAAGAAGGACTCCAAGCAACCAAGCGAATTGCAATAACACTTAATGCAGATCCTTATGTACTGGTTAAAGCTCAAAAGAAAGGAATCAAAATTATTGCACCTACGTAAAACACGTCTTGACGCCTTTTGCAAAAATAAGCTTTAAAGAATTTGAATCTTTAACAAATGAAGTATTAGATTAACTAAAAAAAAGGATTTTATTTTAATTTTTATTTTATCTTTCTTCTGGACTAGGAATGGAAGAAGAAGAAGTAAGTTAGTTTCCCAAAAAATTGTCCCAATTGAGTTTAATTCCTTGCTATTAAATTATTCTATTTCTTATACTTCCATAACACTGTTATGGAGCTAAATTAATTTTCTCTTACGTTGATAATACCCGAGAATCCCTACAACTACAATGAAAAAAGTGAAGAATGGAAGGCTAATAAACCCTTTTTTTGAATCAGCTGTTTTTGATGTTTGGTTGGTAGTTCTACCAGTAACTGTTGATTGTTGAGTAGCCTGCACTTTAATGACTAACCTATCAACAGAAAATAAATCTCCATCACTTACATTCAAGAGTACTTCATGTTCACCTATTGGAAGGAATGTAGTTAATGTATCACCTGTTCCTGTTATTGCACCAGACCAAGTGTACACTAACGATTTTCCCTCTGGATCATAAGAAGATCTAGCATCTAAAATAAAATTAGCACCACCTACAGTATTTTGCTCAATGGTATAATAATCATCTGGATCTTCAATAGGTTGTGATTGGACACCCACTGCAATTTCAGCATTAGCAATTGGAGCACCGTTAATCTTTGGTCTACTACCAGAAGATTTGATCAAGTACGGTTCATCTGGAATATCACTAATTTGAGCATCATCGGCGAGTGTTATAGTTTTATCATCCCAGGAAGCTTCAATTGTATAATTATCCATAGGAGCTGCATTAGATTTGGGAAAAACTGTTAGAAGATATTCGCCTACCTTTCTTTCTGGTAATACACTAACAACGTCCATTGTTCCATCCTCATCAAGGTCTAATTCATCATAGATGGCACCCGGGATCTCATTAAATTGTTTATTGATAATTAGACCATCTGGATCTGTTATAGTTATATCAATCGTATTATAAGCAATAAATGAAAAACCGGATTGACGTTGGGGAAGTGATATCTCCCTAGTTAACTGTTCTACAACAGGTTCCCCATCCAATGTATGTGCTGTCACCCTTAAAGTTACTTTTTGTTTTCTTTCGGCATCTAGCGAATAATAATGTGTGAAATTAACTATTTTACTTTCGTTGGATAGAACTATTTCGGATGCTCCATCTCCAAACTCTAAATAATAGGAAAGGGGAAATTCTTCTGTAAACATCTTTGTGAATGCATATGTATCAAAATCAATTCGTATCTTTTTGCCTAGCAACAAATCCTTCCAGTAAGGATCCGAACTTAATGAATAAAGAGAATTTGTAGTAGTTTTAAACACCGGATTTACTGCTAAATATTGTCCTTCAATTGTCTTATAATTGATAATCCCACTTCCATTCAGATCCACTAATCGAATTGTACCTTTAGGGGTTAATAGATTTGAAGCTACTCCCAGAGATTCAGTAGTAACTACAGGAGTATTCTTTGGACCTATGTAAAGTGTATTAGCATTAATCATAGGTAAGGGGGAAACTAGTGAAACTGGGTCATAATAACTATGAACATGTCCAGCAAAGTTAATTAAGACATTATCCCATCCTATTACTTCATTCTCAAGTTGGGCGATATCTGAAGCATTAAAAGCGATATCAAAGACGAAAAATAGTGGACCTATCATTGGATGATGAGAAAATAGGATAGTGGGCTTGTTTTCCCATGATGGAGTTGCATTTTCAGTCCAAAATCTTAGCCAATTCATGGTTTCATTATGCAAAACACCTTTTACATCATCCTGAACGAAATCCAGACAAATAAAGTTAGATCCGCCGTATTGAAACACATAATTCAGAAATGGGGAAGTATCCATTACTCTTTCAGTTTGAAATCGAAGTTTATCGAATTGTTGGTTAAAAAACGTGTCATTAAAGATACTATCAAAATTTTCCCGTCCATTATTATGTGCGTCGTGATTTCCTATCAGGGGAAAATAAGGAAGATCCTTTAAACCATTATCAAGGATTTCTTTCGCTTTGATAAGTTCATTATACTTACCATTTTCGGAAATATCCCCCAATACCATCACGAATTTGATATTATTTTGTCCTGCTTCTCGGTTGTCAAATATCCAGTTAACAGCCTTAGTAAGCCGTTGGGTAAGGTAATATTCTTCTCCGTTATATTTTGGATACCCACGACCGATATGAAGATCTGTTATTATAGCAAAAGTCCAATTATTGGTGATATTCACGATCTTTGTTGAATTGGCGACTGCTCCTTCATTATCTGTTATTGTTAAAGTCACATTATAATTTCCAGTAATCCCATAAGAATGCTCCACAATCTCTCCGTAAGCTGTCTCTCCATCTCCGAATCTCCACATATATCCGCTATTTGTAGGTATGTAACCGTCTGGATCAAAAGATTCAGAAGCATTGTAGATGGTTTTTTCATCAACTATAGGTTTAAGGGGATTGTAGACGAATGAAGCATTGGGAAGTTCATTAGATAGAGTCGAAAAAGGATTATTTAGATGTGAACTTCCTTTAACATGAGAATCTATAGAATTTATGTCTAATTCCCCTGAACTCAATGTAATCCCTAGTTGTATGTTTAGAATTAGTGAGATAATGCTGATAATTAAAAATACTGAGGAGAATAAATACTTTTTTGCCATTTTCCATCTACTAAATCAAAGGATAAACTTACTTGCTTATGAATACATCTAAACAGCAATATTTGTTATCTCATTATAGAAGAAACACTACAATGAAAAATCAAAGAAAGTATAAAATGAAGAAAAGCAGCAAGCACTATTAACTCTTCAAGTTATTATTCACGATTTTTAAAAACTGTTAAGGTAACATCTATGACTTTTCCAAAAATAAGTCTTCACGCATTTCCACCATCCCTTTCTTGTACTCCTCATCCTGCATTAGGTTATTTAAAGGGTTATATAGAATCTCAACATCCTAATGTCAAAATTAACACATTTTATTGGAATCAAACAATCACTAATCAATGTCTTAAAGATGAAGACTGGCTACAGGATGTAATTTTAGATAGTTATGCTGCTGCTTCTCTTTTTCGTGCATTATTTGGTTATCTTTTTCTGAAAGATCGTATTAAAGGTGAATCAAATCTCCAAAACAATGAAAATGCTTTAGAATTTCTTAGTGCATGGGGGGCGTTTTATCTTCCTAATATTTCAAAAAAACAATTCAATGAACTGACTCAGCGAGTGGATAGTTTTCTAAACTCTGAGATACATAGACACAATTTGATTTCTCATGATATTATCGGAGGAAGTATAAACTTAGGTCAAGAAATCGCAAGTTTGATGTTTTTGCATCGTATTAAGCTTTTAAAACCATCTATAATGACAATATTTGGGGGAATGACCGCTCAAGAAGGTCGATTATTAATGGAAATGTTCCCCTGGCTTGATCTCTGTGTCTATGGTGAAGGCGAATCAACTCTTCTCGAAATTATTGAGAATTATCCCGATCATTCTAATCTTGAGAAAATTCAAGGAATAGTATGGAAACAAAATGGAAAGATTCGAACCAATCCACCTCATTCTCCTTTAGAGAACATTGATGAGGCTTGGGCAAATTATGAGGGCTATAATTGGCACATTGATAATAGCGTGAAAATGATCTCTATATGGGATTCAAGGAATTGTCGTTGGGGAAAATGTACGTTTTGTCATCGAACGAATTCTTCTTCTCCATTTAGGGAACGTGCTCCTGAAAGTATTATTGAAGAAATTAAACATCATCTCCAGACTCAAGATATTCCTTCCACTACTGGCTTTATGATTAGATTTTTAGGTAGTGATGTCCGTGGGAGTTCTAATGAACGTTTTCTTACACTTTTACATCTACTTTCTCAATTGAAAGACCACTATCCTAACTTAACCATATTTGCGGAGCTTTCTCCTCAATATATCAATGAAGAGATGATGAAGCTTCTAGAAGTATTAGAAGCTAATATTCAATTTGGATTTGAGCAATGGAGCCCTCGAAGTTTACGTAAAATGCGGAAACCTCATCGCATTGAAAATGCCATTTACACGTTGAAACTGGTAGAAAAGTACCCTTCAGTCAGAATTGTTGGCTTTAACCTACTTTGTGGTTATCCTAACGAAACTTTTGAAGATGTCTATACTACATTTCAGACATTATTGAAGTTAAGGTTTATATTTGCCTCTTTATATAAAACAAACAGGAAAAATCCTCTCCGTATCCTTACCACTCCCATTGCTGTTAATCCATGTACTCCCATTGGGGAAGAATGGCCATGGGAAAATCCTTTGGTTCAAAACTATATAAATACTACACCTTTAACTAGAGCACTAACATATCTCTCAGATAATCCCGATCTTGCTCATGATTTCGTTAAAATGAATTCTTATATGGGTATGTTAAACATAAATAACACTGAATTCTTACAATCAGATTTGATAAAAAAATATGAGAAGATACTGGATTCCGCTCATATTTCATTAGTTACTTCTTCTGATAGTTCACCAGAGTTGTGTATGTCCTCAGAAGGAGAAATTCTGAAACTAGAATTAGACAATCTAGATCTTCAAATAATACAACTTACCGAAGAACCTACGACATTTGAGGATCTACATTCACAATTATCCCATATTTCTTCTCCTATTCTACTGAAAACGTTATCTAACTTAGAAGAAGTGACTCTAATGTTTTCACATAACAATTGCTATATCAATACTCTTCCCTATCATATTCAAACCCAATTAAGTTCGGAAAATAGTAAAAAGAGGAGAGATTAGTCGAATTGGATTATACTTACTTTTTATAGCGCTTAAGTATCAGTTCTGTGGTTTTCTGGGTGAATTCCACTTTCTCGTCCACGGATTTGCTCATGAATTCAGGGAAACGCGTGAGTTTGGCACTAACTTCGCGTTGGATAGGCTCAAGTTTAGATGGATCTGTTACTGCTGCTTGTAGCGCTTCTTGTCCTACTTTTTCTTCCAGTTCCTTAGTAAGCGTCCGGGCACAATAGCGGGGGCCAAACACCGTTTTACGGCCAATAAGTGTTCTAACTTTGCTAAGTGACTTAGTAACTCGCCGCCGTGCTGGGGACACCGCTCCAATGACCACAAAAACCAATAAGAACACCATTAAGATGGCCAATAACGCCGTATTTTCTTCTACAAACTTTTCTAATCCTTCCTTAGGCGCTTCTGCAATATTAACATCAAAGGAAGCGAGAATTACACCTTCATGTTTCGCTACGACCTCATAAAAGCCTAGAGTAGCAAAAATGTAGCTGAAACTCGCCCGCCCATCCGCTCCTGTGAGTGTACTATTTTGATAGGCGTCGTTAATGTACCAATCGACTTGAGCTCCGATTACAGGAACACCATCGTTTAAAGTCAACGTTACACTTCTGTAGGTGATTGTTGTATTGGAGAAGACATAAATAGTAAACTCCAGCGGTTGACCCGCCGTCCCATTAACAGTAGAGGAACCAGTCCAGCTTGCATAATACCCTGCGGTTATGGTCACCCAGATCTCCCCCCAGCTTTGGTCATTATAATAGAACGCTACTCTATAAGTTCCTGAATTTAAAAAGGCATAATTAAAGTATAGATACCCATTACTATCACTAAATTGCGAATCAACTTGTGTACCGTTCACAAGCAACCCCACACGAGTTCCTGTCACTGCAATAGGGGTAGTTTCGTTAAGATAGATCCACCCGACAAATGCTACCTGTTGTCCTATCACTGTTTTGATGGTGGGTGTACTGGGGCTAATAACAGTTACTACTGGTGAGGATGTCACTACATGAATAAGCAATTCAGCAACAGTGTCATTTGCGCCAGATAATTCCATTCCATCTTTCAAGACGGTCACTGTGTAGGTTCCAGCTGTCAGAAAGAGTTCCGTCATATTCACCCACCCATTACTGTCAGTCACCAGAGAAGACAGTGTAATGTCATTTAATGTATATTCCAAGTCCACATCTGGAACCGGCTTGCCCTCATCATCGACCAATTGCCCATTAAGTGTATAATTATCACCTAAAGTTAGCCATACAGGAGTTGGCCCCAAATCTTCACCGTTGAACCAAAATTCAAGGTCTGTTGTGGGGAAATAAATGTCCTCTTGCAGTCCTCTCACCGGGACTTTCGCTTCCACATGATGGGTGCCTGAACTGGTGAGTTGAAGGAACCAGGTGCTGTACCCCGTGGCATTTGTTGTCGTTGTATTGAAAAGGATACCATCCATCCACCATTCGATCTCTATGCCTTCCATTGCGACACTAGTATTCGTTTCCACGCGTACCTGAAGCAGAATGATATCATACAGCAAGGGGGACTGATTTGGTGTTACATCAGTAAACTGGAGAGTTAGTTCTGTTACCGTAAGAAAGGTGGTGTAAATAGTGGGATAGCCAACTTCCGCAGTCACAGTGATCGTAATATTCCATACGCCAATCAGAGAAAAGTTGGCAAAGCCAGTGATTACCCCCGAGGTGGAATTCATAGTTAACCAAGATGAACT
>JAEOTF010000349.1 GCA_016840025.1 Candidatus Hodarchaeota archaeon | reverse complement strand
TTACCAAAGAGAGAAAAGCAAAGAGATTCTAGAGGCATGTATGTTTAAGGCTAGCGCGCGCGTTAGTCCAAGTGAAATTGCACATAAAAAAGCAGAAATTTTAACAAGTTTAAGCAATTCTTAAATATGAGGCATACCTTCTATCTGAAAAAATAGTTTTGGAGGGCTATAGAATCCAATGGAAGAGAAAAACAAGAATACCTGTATAGATTGCGAAGCAGAGATTGAAATTCCAGAAGACGTCTTGGAAGGCGAAATTGTGAGCTGCCCTGATTGTGGCGCAGATTATGAAATAGAAAAGACAGAGGAAGGCTTAAAACTTAAGATGTTGGCGTTAGAAGCTGAAGATTGGGGAGAATAATGATCATTCAAATAAGGGTAAGCTAGAAATCCAAAACGCCATCTCTACATACAGACATAAACTCTTCCATCAAAAAAACCTTTATCAGCGCTCTCTAGAGCCATACAGCTAACTAGCAACACGCTAAGAAATCTATTTGTGATGCAATGTTTTAAAAAAAATAGTAAGAAATTGTCTACTTCAGATTTTTTTCATATGGATTCCTATTTACCCTTCTAAAACACACTCGTTCTTTCAATTCTGCTACGGTGAAAAAAATGAGTTTGTTACCTTCAGCTAGCTTTAGGTGTTCTCGGACCTCTTTGGGGATCGTAACTCTAAAGTTTCGACTAATCATTGCCTCTGCTAAAACAGTCATATCACATCAATATATAATTTTCAGCGATCAATTCTAAAAAATGTTTTCCCCATAAGATGGGAATGACAACTTTTCACTAAATTAAACCTTTCATATTTTTAGTTTTCAATGCCATATTTTCATCATTTACATTTAGCTAGCTGGTTTATCACGTGTGCACCATCTTCACATTCTTTTATTAATAAAATCGTAGAATAATATTCTGAGTTAAAAAAGTGAAAAATGGTGATTAAGCTGTCACTTAATCTAGATGCATTTGTATTAAATGTAATATTTTCAACAATCTTTATTGCGCCAGCTATGTGGCTCTCTGGCAGAGTAGTTGTGGGAGGTAAAAAGGCCAAACTTGTTGATGCTATACTTATAGCAGTTATTGGAACAGTTGTTGGGAGCGTCTTCGGCACTTTTTTTTCAGGCGTAATCGCTGTAATCATCCAATTGATAATCTGGTTAGCTCTAATAAGACATTATTTTGAATGTAGATGGGGCACGGCTTTTGGTATTGCTATTCTAGCAATAATTATATTCATTGCTATCGCCTTAATCTTAGGGGTAGTTGGTTTCACATTGTTTACAACTTTGTTCGTCTAGGAAACCTAGGGGCGTTTGAAGGGAATTCATAGTAAGATACAGAACTTCTTATTCTATGATTTTGAATCAAAGTGAATAGCAGCTTAAACAGGATCAAGCTCATACCGTAGAGCGCGAGCCCTATCGGAAGTAATGTTTTTGTTAACCATTATTATGTTTTAAGAGTAGGGGGGTCAAGAGATTTCTCAGCTAGCTAGGAAAGCATATGTCTTGACTTAATGAAGTTATAAGTTTATATTCTTACTTTTTGATGCAGCTAGCTAGCTAATATGAGCCAAGAGAGTCTCCGATCCGAATTAGAAAAGATAAGTAAACGGCTAGGTGGAGATCTTTTTGGTATAGCTGACCTCACGCGCGTGCGCAACGTTATCATAATTTATTAATCGCCTGTTTTGTATTATAAATACTGGATAAGATGAAAGAGTATAGATATTTCTGTGACAAATGCCATATCTACTATCTTCTTAAAAAAGACCAGTGTCCTAAATGTAATTCCACTTTAATATATGGATTTTTAGATGATAACCAATTATTCCAAAAGAAAGAATAATTGAGTGTTAGCACAAGCTTCACGTTTTAGCGCGCGCGCTATCGAATTCAGCAGCACCTATATGAGATGATGAGCATATCATTGCCGCGTTATTTTGAAGAATTTTTGTATAAAGCACACATTAAAATGAAGAACGCAATAATTCCTAGAAACGATCTTAAAATCCATACTGGATTGAAGGATTGATAAATATCGATTAAGAATCCTGCGATAGTAGTCCATACCGAGCTAATTCCGAATCCTACTGTAAAAAAGAGACCTATTAGAATATCTCTTTGACGTGGTGTAGAAATAGAAGAAAGATGCGCTTGTAATAAACTGCTACTAGCAAAAGAAGTAGTCCCAATTAAAAATAGGTGGAACAGAATAAAAAGGTTAAAAGAGTGGTAAAACGTTAGGAGAAGAATTAGAATAGAACATATACCTATTATTGTCGCCACTGTTTTCAAATTGCCATATTTGTTCGCCATATGGCCAAACATTATAGTGCCGATAACTCCTCCAGCTACTGCAATTGAATAGATGATGCTCGTTTCAAAAATTCCTATTTTTAAAATATTTCTTAGAAAGAGCGGAGTATAAGTGATTATTATTCCCATTCCAGTGCCACCAACTGCAAATCCTTGAGCTGCTAAAATAAGTAAAGCTCCTTTTACATGAATTGCTGATTTAACATCACTCAAGAGATGAGTAGGTTCTTCTTTTTGGATTGATCTTGAAGCTGATGGGTCGCTCTTAAGATAATAAAGAACGTTTATACCCGTGATGAGGGGTATTAATACTAAGAAAAATATCGCTTGACGCCAACCAATCGAGAGGGAAATCGCTGACAATATAATGGGGCTTATGATGTTTCCAATATATCCAAGACCATAAAAAATTGAAAGCGCTCCTGCAACCTTTCCTTTTTGAAATTTATTAGCTATTATCGACGTACCAATAGGATGTGGAGCAGCTTGCCCACTCCCACTAACTATGTTACCAAAAGTTATTTCTATGAATCTTTGAGATCTGCCAATAATTAAACAGCCAATTGATGTCAGTATATTTCCAAATCCAAGTAAAAGCCTTCTAGAAAAATATCGACTGAGAATACTCCAAACGATTTGAAGAAAACCGGATATTATCCTTGTTGTACCAGTCATAACGCCTAGTTGTATATAATTCATATTTAGGTCAAACATGATGTCCGTATACAATACTGATAAACCAGCATGGAAATGCTGTGCAAGGTGCGAAAACGTCAAAGTTGCGAGGACGCCTCTCTCCGATTTTTCATAAAATTTTAGTTTCACAAGTACTTTACCTCTAAATACAAAGAGCATGCGTTATGTGTTCTCTATTCTTGTAAAGTACGATTCAGTGTTACCTATTTAGTCTTTTCATTATAGATTTTAAAAATTGAGAATAGGATATTGCAGTTTCTGATAAAATCATTCCTCATACTAGTTTTGTCTATGCGACAGTAATAGCGCACGCATTAAGCCAGCTAGCTTGAAGTGGAAAAGGATCCCTCGCGGCAACATGTTCAACACTGCCTATAATTATATTTAGAGCAGTTTATGTTTATGAAGGAATGAAGACCTTTCCTACAAAATAGTGAAGAAATAAGTGAATATCACTAAACATGCAAAAATAATCCAATCAGGCCCAAGATCAATACAAACCACCGATAAAGACCATGACAAAGAATAGAGAACTACTGCAAGTAGGTGAAGGTTTCCGGAATTCTGGGTGGAACCCAAAAACGAAAAGAAGAACCCCATGAGGATACCTAACCAAAGCATTATACCAACTACTCCAACAATGCCAAAATCGAGAAATATTGGGCCAATCCAAGTTGTGGTAAGGCCTATCAGGTCCGCGTTTCCACCACCATAATAAATATCCAATATGATTTGATGAATAAATAATCGGGAATCAGGAAATGCAAAAGTACACGCCCCCCAAGTTTTCCCAAACCATTTAGAGCTGCGAATTATGAGGTCGAGATGCTTGACAGTTAAGTAATGCTTGAATAAAATTTTTCTCAGAGGGCCAATGAACAGAGCACAAGTAGAAAGCAAACCTAACACAGCCACGTATTTAGATTTTATTATTTTTAAGCACCACACTAAAGAAAGAAAAGTAAAAACTATCAATAGAATATCTTGAACATACGTAATTAAACCGAATAACAATAAATTTAAGATCAGAATAAAAAAAATAACAATAATTGCCTTTTTTTGGCATTTTCAGTTACAATAATTAAACAACTTCCCAGGAGGATTAGACCAAGGCTAGAAATTCTAAATGGTACATAATATACTAATAGCCTTAAATTTGAGTGGAAAAAAGGAAATCCCCCTAGTATGAGATCAAGGCAGAGAAAATAGACGATTCCTAGAAAGTAGGAAATCGACCCTAAACGTTTTAGTTTTTCTAGCGCGCGCGCGGTATAACCCCTAGGAGGTTTATCCACCAAGGCGATATGGTTATACGAAAAGACATAAAGATTAAAAAGAGCATTAGAAATCCAAATAACAATTTTGAGAGAAGTTGTTTAAACATGAGATTTATTGATTTTGTAATGAGTTTCAAACCAATATAAACACCGAACAGGTAGGCAGATAGTGCGATGAAAACAATAATCCATGTTTCTATACTCAGAGAATAATTACCTATCAAACTACAAGCGATGATATAACTTAAGAACAATACTGGGAATATTTTGGGATCAAACGGACTAAATCTGGAGATCAAAGGTTTTACAACTCAAATAGTTAGCGTGATCTTATTTCCACCATCAGAATTAATTTTATCGATAGATATTCATTCGCTTTAAGAGCCACGTCAATCAAATCCTCCACCATATCTACATTTTTAGTAACGCTAGCTAGCTTAGTGTACAGATTGGTCGCTCGCGCTTTTTGACATTATCTTCAAATTTCACAACTACAATAGAATCTACCAAAACACAAGTTCCTCCCAGCTAACTAAATGAGCCAATTGCTAGTTATTATTTATTTACAATTTCTAAGTTCCAGCTAGCTAGCTGTATTCTAGCTAACATACGTTTTTTGCGTCATTAAATATTCCTGCAATTGCTTTATTCGCCTTTCTTAGAACCAGTTTAGCATTCTCAAAAATCAACTGTTGTAATGCTTTTTCGAATCTGAGCCATCTATATTCAGTATGTTCAAACGATATTTTTACATTGGTCTCCTCTGTTTTGGCCATAAAATAGATTACTTCTTTATGAATTGTATTACCCGCTTTTCTATAGAAATATTCTATTTT
>JAEOTF010000053.1 GCA_016840025.1 Candidatus Hodarchaeota archaeon | reverse complement strand
TAGGTTGTTTCTTTTTACTGGATTTTACCTAAACTAGTGAATGGATCCTCTTTCCTATTATTATTTAGTTTTCTAGCAAGAAAATGAATAACTCTTATGCTAACCACGAGATGAAAGACTAAGTTAAGATTTTCACTGGTTCTGTCGACCGAGTAGATAACTGATTGATACTTCAGGATGTCATTCTTCAAGGACTCTTGTATTTCAATTGTCCTAGGTTTCTTAATAAAAGTGGAAAGATATTAACTCTATCATCTACGTTTCCGTAAGATATTAAGGATGAATAAAGCACCAAAACTGAGTAATAATATCTCTATCAGCATTAAACCTATAAATGAAGGGGCTGATGCTAAAGAAGTTGTTATTTCCGTCGGAATGCTGGATGTTGTTTGACTTGTAGAAGATGTTGTCACACTTGAGGCTGGTGTTGATATACTTGATGTAGTAATCGGAATATCAGCCATCAAGATCGAGGCGTAATGGATGTATTCAGAAGGTTCCAATACCATTCCACTAATATTTCGTATATAAGCTGTGAATCGTTGTGGCATAGAAAAAAGTGGAATCAGAGGTACATCCTCAGCCGTTAGCCTTTGTGCCTTAATGGTCGCTGTTTTTCGGTTATTTAGGTCAGGGTCGGTCAAAATCGTGTTAAGATAACCATCCATCTCTGGAGAAGAGTAATTAGTTCCAAATATAACAGCACCAGTACCTACAAAAGGGTCAATATAATTGCTTGGATCGGGATAATCATACCACCACCCCAACAGATAGAAACCCATGGTCGATCGTTGGTCAAGATAAGAAGCCCATTCAGCAGATTTAATGGTTACATCAAAATAACCTGTATCTTCCAGTTGCTGTTCTATTAATTGAGCCACATCGTCTTCAGTGTCTCCATAACGGGTTGGAGTATACCATAAATCTATCTCATACCGGTTGGATGTTGAGTACCCAGAAAGTGTCATGTTTCCCGCAACAGAGGGAATTGTTGGGGATCCATCCATGAAGGCATCTATATGCCAATCGCCAAAAACCTCTGGAACCTGACTAAATAAAGGCTCATTGAAAATATCGAAAATCGTGGATGTTATCTCAGTACGATCGATAGCAGCAGCAAGAGCTCTTCTCACATTAATATCCTTATGTTTATCGACGTTAATTAAAGTATGGCGAATTCCTAGAGAAGTTATAGTCTGATACTTCAGATTCTTATTTTCTATAACATCATACATTCCTGATGGATCAAATACTTGCTGTGCTATGTCAATGTTACCGTATTTCAAAGAAGTGAGCATTTGGATGGGACCAGCATAAAATCGAATAAGTACCATATCATTCTTGGGTGGATCACCAAAATAATACTCATTACGGTGTAAGACCATTTCAGCGTCTTTCGACCAGTAATTAACCTTGTAGGGACCTAACCCTGCAGGAATTCGATCTGGTGTACCTGCAAGGGCGTCTTTTGGTAAGGATTCAGGGCTAACAGGCCAAGCTACGGTAGAAGCTAATCTTTGAAGAAATGTAGAGTCTGAAATAGCCAATTTTATTTCTAACTTATAAGTATCAAGCACCGTGACATTGGAAATGACATCAGATAGAATAAAACCTGGATTTCCATTCAAGGTTCGAGAACGATTTAGATTCCATGCCATTGCTTCTGCAGTGAACGGTTCACCATCACTGAATCTGATACCTTCCTTCAAGGTAAAAGTGTAGGTTTTAGCGTCTGCACTAACAGCATAAGAATGTACTATTGGCCCTTTCACAGTTTCTGTAGAATTAATTGGCATTTCCATGAGTCCATGAGTAAGTTGCACTAAGATATTCTTTGAAAAATAATCATAAGCATCAGCTGGGTCTAAATTCAAGACATGATCGGTAGTGCCAATCCTAATAATCATTTCATCTGCATTAGTTCTTACGACTGTACTCAATGGCATTAATAGCCCCGTAGATAGACTAAATAGAGATAATACGACTATAATTATAGAACCACTTTTTCTATGCATTGCTCCATCACCTATGAGCTACTTTTTACAGGATTATTTAGTATTAATAAGCATGATCAACTGTTCCAACTTTTGTTCAAATATTTACAAATTTGGACACTAATCAAATAAATCGAAAGTTTAAGGATTGTTAAATGAGAAAATTACATACTTAACATTTAGTCTTAGTGAATTCAATAAAACTCACCAAAGCTATCTTTTCCCCGTACTGGAAAAAAAAGTCTCAAGTTAGGTCATCTTGGGAGACTAGAATTGGAATGACTGCATCCATCTTTCTTTTTCATAAAATAAAATGCAATAAATAAGAATGTCGATGCTAACAAGGCTAGAATGAAGACCATCGTTAAACCTACAATCAAATCATACGTTTCAATCAAATTTCCAACAATTAAAAGAAGGGGGATATTCATTAATCCCATTATAGTGGGGATTAGCGAATATATGCTATTTCTGATCCTTGATGGTACCAAATCAAGCATTACTCTATTGTATAATGTCAAAGCTATCGACCATACCGTTCGATTGAAAAAAGTCTCTATAACAATAACTAAAACATATATATACAAATTAAAATCATTTGATGGAGGAAAGAAAACAAGTAGGAAGACAAATGTAACGTAAAGGAAATTATGGGTCAATATTATTACTAGAAGAAATGAATTTGATTGGAAACAATGTTAAAACACTATCTTTAGACTCGAATGCCTTTCCTACACTCCAGCACTTACATATTGATCCAACCACCCTAGATGAAACCTCAAAAGCAATCATCAAAAAGTTTGAAGAAAACGGCTGTGTGATATATGGATCTACATTGAAGTCGAACTTATGGCGTCAATGAAAAAAAGGATGCTTAGAGACTTTTGATTTTTGTTGAATCTATATACGATATGCCTATTTTTGATTTTTGTTGAATCTATATACGATTGGGATGCTTAAGATAGTTATACCTACTATTATAATTCCAATGAAATTAGTTCGCCCAAATTCGCTACCACTAACAGCTTTAGGAACATATTCTATTACGATTAAACGCCTTGGGTGAAAAATTACATCCTTCTCTTGCTTTGACTCATTTCAAAACTAAACTCTCATTTACCATTTAACACTGAGGGCAGAAAAACCACCATCGCTCCTGAGGCTCCGTAAGAATTGAAAACTCGCTTCTTATGCCGTTATGGAAGGCATAATAGCCGAACTCATATGTATTGTTATTTTTGATCACACCAATAAACGCCGTGTCCTCTATTTGAAGATCTCCATTCATATCCAGAACCTTGTGCCCTGTAATTCCAAAGTGATTCTCAGCTACATAAGGAACCGCTGTAATGAGTGCCTCCTTCTCACCATTTCCAGTGATTAAGAAAGTTCGGGCTGCAATCATAATGGTATCGTAGATATAGATGTGTTCATAGCTTGGATAATGTCCTAATATCGAATGAGCCTCCCCCATTAATTTAATGGTCAGATCATTTACTATTGGTCGTTGTTCCGGGGCCCATAGTTCAATCACCAAAGAGAAATCTCTTAGATCCTCAGCCATCCCGAACATTGTCGTTCTTTCTTTTAAGCTAGGATACAGTGCTGCTGTGATCCATCGAATCCCTGATAGTATAGGACTCTTCCTTGCTTCATACAGTATGCTATAGTCCTCATTCTCCCAAGCTACGAGAAAAATTAAGGATTTTTCTTCCTTTCCTAAGGTTAAGGTCTCTAACTCTTTGACTTCGGATGAGTAGTTCATATAAAAGGTATGAGATGGTTCAAAAGAGATTGTATGAACTGGTAGCTCCTTCTCTTGGAAAACTTCTGAGATTGTGTCCGCATATAGATTACCCCAGTCATCATTCCTATGGATGACGATAACATTCGTGTAGTTCAATTCGAGGGCAAATTCAGCACCAATCCTAGCACGGTAGTTTTCAGGAGTAGAAAGTCTAAACACACAATCTGGTTTGGAGAGATCACTCGCAGTAGAAGTAGGACTGATTACTGGTATCCGTGCAGCGTTCACATAATTAAGGATTGCTCCCACTTCACCAGATGTCGGGAGACCAACGATGATTTGAGCTCCTTGTGCAATAAGGCTCTTGACCGCTTCGAGAGCACCTTCATTTGTTAATTTACTATCAGCAAAGAGAACGTTGAACTTAGTGGTGGAATTAATACTGTCGAGCATTGACTGAAGATCTATTTTCGCAGCGGAAATAATAGGTTCTACATCTGCTGCCCACCAGTCTAATCGACCACTCATGGGATAAATGATTCCAATGGTATATTCGGGGTTTTTTAGTACTTCTATATGTTCTTCAAGCAAAGAATTTTTTTCCTCAAGTGTAGATATAGTGTGGGATGATTTGTCCCTGTTTTGAAGAGTACCGAACCAGTAAGCGCCGCCAAGACCAGAGAAAAACAGCGTAACGGTGATAAAGATAATCATTTCTCTCCGTAACATCAACATTATCACTTCTTCTAGAACATGTACTCCTAATTAATGAAAGTAATGTTAGGAGTGAACTATCCACTGCTAAAGCATTTGGGTTTCCTTATTCAGCGACAGCACTTGCTCAAACAAAAGGGATCTGATTCAATCGTGCTATCAAATCAGCATTCATCTGAACAGCGGTGCTTATCTCCAAAGGCGTAACTTCGATGTGTTCCACACCTAGCTCATTAGTTAAATGAGTATAATTATTGAAGTGGAAACCGAGTTCCTCAATACTTTTGACAGCATTCTACAATTAATTTAAGAATAAACATTACAAAACCGGTCTTGGTGATCATTTATGACAAAAAGTAGGCCACTTGGTATTACAATTTTAGCAATACTTTATTGGATCGTCGCAGCGATATGGACTTTAGCATTCTTCTCATGGGACAATGTAGTGAACGAATACCGCGATCTAGGGTTTATTAGTCAGGCTCAGGCAGATAATCTAATCGATTTAGGATGGGTGGTTCTTGTTTTTGCATTATTCTACTTTCTGGTTGGATTTGGTTTATGGAAACTTTGGAATATCGCACGTATCGTCGCAGTAATCTTGGCAGTATTTACTCTCCTTGTTTTTCCAATAGGAACCATATTTGGGATCATAGTGATCTGGTACCTTCTTAGGGGTTCTACAGGAAGAGCTTTTTAGATAATAGGAACTATTAAGGAACTCAAGGCTTCAGAGTTCCTTTCTATTAATTTTATGCGGGATATCAAAGCCATACTTGTATAAATTATGATTTAGTTGATTCAACTCTTGCTTGAGTTTTAAATTGTCGCTCATACATCTGTTTAACGGTTTGGAGAGTATCAACTTCAATAGGTTTTTTATCATGTCGAATTTCAGCTATCCGCGCAAATCGGAGAGCTAGATTAGATTTATATCTCTTGGATTCTTGAATTCCTTCAAAAATACACTTTACGACCACTTTAGGAATAACAGTTACCCTCCACCCCTCATCTTTGATGGTTAATTCCTCAAGAACTCGTGTTAACTCTTGGAATTCAAGATCAGTCAAACCTTTAAAGGTTTTTCCAACAATAAAGAAATTTCCAGTTTCACCATCATAAGCGGCTAAAAAATAATCAGAAAGCCAGCCTGTTCTCCTTCCATGACCGCGTTCTGCCCCTACAATAACTAAATCGAGTTCCATTTCTTGCTTAATTTTATTCCAGTGTTTTCCACGTCGTCCAGCAAGGTATGGACTATCTAGATCTTTGATCATTGCTCCTTCAAATCCCTGTTCTAGATATTTAATTAGAGAATTTTCGATTCCTTCAACATTAGAGACAATGTCCGCTTTCATAAGCTGGATTGTTCCCTTATTAGGTACTAATGAGATAAGTATTTTGCGTCGATGATTGTATGGCTCATCAATGAGTTGAATTCCATCTTTGAGGAGAATATCAAATACAAATAACTGACAAGGAATTTTCTCGGCATATTCTGTGGATTTATGCTTACGTTTTCTTTTTACAAGATCTTGGAAAAAGACAGGCTTATTATCAATGAAAGCTACAATCTCTCCATCCAATATAGCAGATTTACAATTTAAAGTTCGCGCAGCGGAAACTAGTTCAGGAAAACTAATGGAAATATCCTCTAATAGTCTAGAATAAATATAAACTTCACCTGTTGTGTCAATATGTACCTGTGCACGGATTCCATCAATCTTGGGCTCTAAACTTGCGCGATAATTATACCTCTCTAGCGCTTGTTTGGGTGTTTCAGCTTTTTCTGCTAACATAAGACTGATTGGACGGAAAAGGCGGATTTTTACGTCTTGTATGACAGAAACTCCTCTTTTTGCTAACATCGCAACCTCTCCCACATCCGAAAGCAACATACGGGCACGTCGCACGAGGGTACTGGATACAGAAAATGCAGCAGCAATAGCCTCTTCAAGCATTCCCACTTTAAAACCAGTCCTTGTTTCCGCAACTAGGATACGAGTAATATATTTGGCTTCGATAGGCGTTAATTGTTGAATTAAATTCTTCAAACCATCAATTTTCGGCTTAGAGGATCTAATTCCTGTAATTTCTGCTATTTCTCTAAGTTTTTTACTTATTGTTGTAATAGGTATCTTCATTTGGGGTGTTATAGAAGAGAATTCTAAAAATTGATTGAGGGTAGCGCGTTTTTTAGATAGAGCAAATTCTACCAAACTACCGAGATCAGAATCTTCCCGATAATGATTACTTAGATCTTCTAAAGATCTTCCAGAGAGTTCTCTAACGATTCGATTTAGACCTCTTCCACCAACACCTATCTTAAGTCCTAAATATTCAGGTGTGATATTTCCAATGGAGAAATAACATAAAACTGTCAATTCCTCAGTAGATATTGCTCTTTGAAGCATATTAGCAACTAATTCGATCTTTTCCTTCCTTTTTGTAGTCTTGGAGACTTCATCCATGGTTTGACAGAATTCAATGAATTCCAACAGTCACTACACATCCACAGGGAGAGAATTAATTATTAGATTTTTCTTAACTTAACAAATATATGAACTAACCTCTGATAATCTTAGAATGAAGATTTAGCTTAAATATGTTATATATAGATAATATTCGAGTTTTTATAACTTTATAAGGTACATCAGATCAAACAAAGTGGAAAAATATAAGAGAGTTACAAATACAATTAAGATCTCTGTGTTAAATACTACTATACCCTTTTTAATTCCTTGAGATTAGAAATAACAATAACTAGTCTTTTGGAATGAACATTGAACATAAAAACATTCAAACCTTCATATTAGTAAGTAGCTGTAGGATTAATTTCTCCTGAAATAATGAGTGATTCTATCCAATGTTTGCCTGGAAGCCAATCCAAGAAGAACCTAAAGAGCAAGGTCGAGTCATTTGCATCGGATTGGATGATGCTGGTAAAACTACGATAATCAGTTATTATAAAACTGGAGAATTCGTGGAAATAGGACCGACACATGGAGTTTCGCTTGAAAAAATTCAGTTTCGTGATTTAGAAATTATTAGTATGGATATGGGAGGTCAAATAGCATACCGGCAAATTTGGAGTCAATTCTTTCCTGGAACAGCGCTTATAGTTTTTGTTGTAGATGCAGCTAATAGAGGACGGATTAAAGAAGCCAAACAAGAATTAGATCGTTGTCTTGAATCCTCTCACCTCCGAGGAAAACCTTTGCTGGTTTTTGCCAATAAACAAGATTTAGAGGGAGCGATGAATAAAGAAGAAATTATTGAAAAGTTTAATTTGAATATCCTTACTGATCGAAGCTGGACGGTTACTGAGTGCTCCGCACTAATTGGTACAGGTCTTGCTAAAGGCTTTCAATGGGTTTTTGAGCAGATTACAGGACAGAAACTTGAGCATGAAATAACACTCCACGAAATTTATGTATTCGATGAGGGAGGCATCTCTTTAGCCCATATAGGATCACAAAAGAAGCAAATAGAGTCCAACTTAGTAACTGCAATATTGAGTGCATTCCGATCATTAGGAGAACGTGTTTTTTCTTCCTCTGTAGATATCATTGAGACCGAAGACTATAAACTTGTACTAGGCAGTAAGGGACGGAAAGTGGGAATGCTCATTATTGAACCTCAGGATGATGAGGAAACCGCTAAAGAAACCCTTGAAATAATTCTAACACAAATTGAAAATCCTAAACCAGGAACAAGTGTGCAACAACTTGTCGATGAGATCATATCTACACGATATTAACGGGTAAGCAACTGTTGCTGATTTTCTTATCAAATATAATCAAACGTTATCAAAATTTTCAAGAAACAATCTTCTTCAGGGAGTTAAGTTATCAAACATGTAGTCACAGGTATTCAAAGGTAGTCAAATGACTACATATTTTGTTACGATATTAAACAGTTGGCCGTCGAGCTTCATCAGTAAGATGCCATACGATTCCTTCTTCTTGTTGTTCTCTAAAGAGAACTAATCGTCCAATAGCACGTCGTAAATGGTTTGCTAAATCCCGTACATTGACTTCAAATTGTTGGATACTAGCCTCTGTAAAGCCAATTTTTTCAGCTAGGTCAAGAATTGTACAACTTTGTTCCCGAAGAGTTTGAATAATTTGAATTTCTTGAAGGTCACGACAAGCAGACAGGATGGGATCACTTTTCAGCTCTTTCACTTCATAGGGAGATAATAAATGCCAAGCTAAATGAAATCCACGAAAAAGGGAAGGAGCATATTGCAAAATGCCATCATTTTCCTGTACTTCATCAGCAATCTGGTAAAGGCTGCGATTGATACGGAATCGAGTACGAACATCTTTAGGGAGCTCTAGACTCTTTGCAATATTATTTGAAGTTATAGAGCGCTTATCACACAATAATTCCCAAATTTGAAGTAGGAAAAGCTCTTTTTTCTCTAACATATCATGTATATTTCGCTCCCAGACTTCATCTTTGCGTTTTACTTCTTTTGGTAAATCATGAGGGTAGCTCTCTCGTAAGAAAGCGCGAATTCTCTCCGGTGCTTTATCTTTCTTTTCAAACAGGCCTTCTCTGAAAACAAAGTCCAATGCAGCTTGAGCAATCTTTTGAGCGCGTGGAGCAAAATCAGATGGCTCAATAATAACTGAACAGAAACTACCATCACTTTTTTTAATACTAACAACCACATTCTGACCTATCTTCACTGCAGAGAGAGAAGAAGATAATGATTCTTCTATGAAGCTATCCATGCCTAAAACTAATGCTGCAAGTAAATCACCAGCAACTTCGGAATGTGAACCAAGATTTAAATCAATTGGAGTGTCTGGATCGTTAGTGGAATATAAATGAAGCGATTTTAATTGAATTGGCAGCATAAATTGAATTTTTGTTGTAAACCACTCCCATGCTTCCATTACCCCATCATTCGTTTTTGCACTAACACTTTTAATTAATAAATCATCCCTTTTCTGAGATTCTTGGTCTATTCCAAATGCATTAATGATTTCAGAGGGATTAATGCTGTCCATATCACTTTTGTTGATCAATACAAGTAGAGTTGCTCGAGGTGCCCATTCAATTACACGCCAGTACCACTCACTAACTTCCTGAAGATAACCTTCTTGATGTTTACATGCATAACCATCTAGAACGAAAATTAACCCACTTGATATCCTTACACGAGACTCCCAGAGCATACGAGCGAGAACTGGTTGACCAGGCAGATCAAAGATCCGAAATAGAACATATTTCCCTCGGATTTCTTTTAAATTGATTCCCACAGTAGGAGTAGTGCTTAAGTATTCTCCAAACATAATTCGATTGACAATAGAAGTCTTCCCTGCTCTAAAAGGACCGACCACTGCTACTCCAATTTCTTTGAGTCCTGTGGACATCTTTTTAACACCAGTGGCCAGGATTTTCAGCAAGAAGAGTAAGAGTGAAAAGGCATCTACATTCTGCTATTTAGATTAATATAGGTTAAGAAGGTTTATAAATGTCTATGGGATAGTTTCTACGTATAAAGGCCTTTAGTTGGTCAGATGTATAAATATTACCAGGATTACGCCCTATCATGGGTTTTATTACCCGTTCACATATTAACCGTGCCCTTGTAACAGTATCATCAAGATCTTCAATAATTGCACAGACAAAGGGGTCTCTTTTAACAGTGACCATATGGAGATCTTCACCAAAGGTTACATCCATCCCTGTGGGATGCGGAGCAAGGTGAGCGGATATTTTCCCTATCTCACTCATAAAAATCTCCATTGTGTTGTCGTCAACGGAACCGAAAGAAGCTAAGGCAATTGCATCTTTTTTTCTGAGATCAAATAACATAACACTTCTGATCGATACACTCCATTGTCTACCAGGACCAGTTAAGGCACTACTCAACCAATCCCAGGCATCATAAAAGCCTTCCCCCGTCTTAGCAGAGATCTGATATAATCCAATGGGACGATTAGTCCGAGAAGCGCGAGCTAAGTCTAAATCGTCAATGAGAGCGTCAAAAGGACGCGCATTGAATAAATCGTACTTATTTGCGAGAAATAGTACTGGTACAAGTTTGCGGCCTTTTTCCTGTTCTTCAGCTTGAATAGTATCCATTGTCTGCCAAAACGCTTCAGCGGCTTCAACTAAGCGAGTGTCGGCTGCATCGATCACAAACACTACTGCTTTAGCCATTCGCAAATATTCAGCCCAAATGAACTCACGAAATGTTTTTTGTCCTCCAAGATCCCATATCCCAAATTCTAGATTTCTATACCTCACCTTACGGTGATCCACACCCATTGTCCTAACAGTTTCAAGGTGAGTCTGTTTAAGTAGCCGATTAACAATAGTTGTTTTACCTGCTCGATCCAAACCCGAAATGGCAACGCTAAATTGTTGGGCTTTTTTTCTAAACAGTTTACGGAGGACTGTTGGCATAGATATTCGCTCCATGGGCTGTTGAGCCGTGAATAAGGTCGTTTGCTAAGGAGTATACGTTTCCCTATTATTAACTTATTTATTGTTATTCAATTGAGGAGAACATTCTCCCTTGGAGAATAGGTATCTCTTTTCCTTGCCCGCAATAAAGGTATTTATCTACATTTTCTTTGTTGAATTCATTTATATCGAAAATTGTGTGTTCATGCTTTCGAAGTAAATCTTTTAGTTGGTTTCCTGTCCGTATATCCATATTGGTTTTGCCTAATGATTCTGATGTCATTTCTGCAATAATAGATTGTAGGATACACTCGTCACGGACGGATAAATTTCCCTTATCTCTCAAAACAATCCCGATTTTCTGTAATTTTTTTAGTTCTAAATTTTCTCCTCGATTTTTCTGACTTAAATTGTCAAAATTCCGTTTAACTATCCGGAATATTTGTTTCCCAGAATATCGCCCCTTCATTTGGTCAAAAATGGTGGGAGTTGGACTCTCATTAGCTAGAATGAAAATCACTCCGTCTGAACCTGGATGAGTTGCATATTTGAAAACCTGAAGCGCAGGTTTGAGAAATAATTGAAAACCAGGATCCCATACTTTTAATTCAACAAAGAAAACCCGCTGGTCAACACGAAATACGAGATCAGGAGCAAGTGTTTCATCTGGGTCACGAGTTATAAATTCGGCATCTGTGATAAAAGATGAGATAAAATCTGCTGTGCGGTTAAGATCGCGTTCTGAATGGTCGTTATCAAGGTTTTGTGGCAGAATGGGGGGAGATATCCGTTGATTGATTTCCTCGAGCTTTTGAAGAAGACAAGTCTTTGCTTCCGAATATTGTTCGGTCATATCAATACGATTTATCTTGTTAATAAGCATTTGAAAAATTAAATTATCGGGATTAATGCTCAAAGTGACAGCTTGGTCTCGTAGGGTTTTTCCCGAGTGTTTCCCTTTTTTTCTGTTTCGTCGTGTTGGAACAGAAAAAAGGGATCTAAGAGAAGAAGGCGTATGATCAATGTTGGGATATTGAGCGATAAAATTTAGAACAGCGCGTAAAGCTACATGATGAAATAATCTACCATCATTGTTTATGTCTTTATCAATAGAAAAACCATCAAATGTTTCTATACGTTTTAAAAATACTTTTTTCCGATTTTTTTCATAACCTCGTACACAGCGGATGATTTCTGGGTTTTCATCGAGATAACTTAGAATTCTCTGACGAACTTGAGATGTTCGTGAAGCCTTTGAGGAAATTGTCAAAAAAAACCTCCTAGAATAGCCGGTAAATATCCAATTCTGTTATTAGATAGCCAATCTTTGCTTAGAGAGGGTGATAAAGAAGTACTGAAAAGCATTCTTCTACAGTTATTTCTTTCTTCTTCGTATATTATAATAATACTAAATTAATTAGAAAGTCCATGTCATGGCCAAAACAACTCATCTCATTAATCTGTATACTTTTTGTTTTGTTTAGAACAGAAGACATAATATATAGATATCAATTGCGAAATTGTTAATATTTTCTTGATAGAATATCAAAAAATGAGTATCTTACTAAGAATGAGAAGAATAGTGTCCTCTTTAAAACAATTACTCCTTTTTTGTAATTTAATAGGAACTAGACTAAACAATCTTTTTTGTACTACTGTTGTATTCGAGAACGTACTGCGAACATTTTTGAGGGAACTATGAATCAGTTAATTTGTTCGATAATGTGAATTAACTGTGGTGAGTGGCGTTTGAATGAAGAAGACTACGCAAAACGGCTTGAAGCTACGAAAGATCTATTTCGTCAGTTTGCAGAAGCGAAAGAAATGGATATAGAAGAGAATGTGAAAGTTGTAGGTAGAAGTGGTAGAAAACACTCTTTTCCCTTTTTTATTTTAGGAGAAGAAATGACTAATAGAGGAACAGGCGTGATAGTCAAGCCATGGACAAGGAAATGCGGCTCTAATGTAGTTATTCAAGCAGAAAACATTGCAGAGGATATAAAGGAAGTTGCAAGGATAGTTGTGCTAGCTACAGAATTTAGTGATGCAGCCCGGAAAACAGCAAAAAATTCTCAGTCGGTCCTTACTCTTTCATCGGGTGAATTATGTTCGTTTCTCTATTCAAAAGGACATGTACCAAGACAAATAGTATCTATAAAGTAGTCCTTTGATATTCTTACAAATAACAACAACAAACAACACACCATCACCACGCTAATGCTGACTGGGGTTTCTTGCCACAGAATATAATATTCATTGAATTACTTCACGCTCTAATAGGGAATAAATGAAATTTGTAAAGTCAGAAATGGGAGGCGGGAGCTGAAAAAGTCGAACATTAATCTGACTTCGGTGAACTGTGATCACACTAAAACGATAACGAGCAAGTGCACCAGGATTGAGAAAGATAGTATTATCAATTTGAATAAACCCCGGTCTTTCATGATAATGACCTGAGATTATCAATCTAAAACATGAGTTTGGAATGATTTTTGCTAATTCTTTACTACCACATTGAGGCAACACAGTAATATCGGCAAGCTTTGGAATGGCAGGGGCTTCGTGGGTCAGTAAAATATTTAATTGATCACTTGGAAATTCTTTATGCTTCAAAAAAGTAATTTTCCTTTTGAAATCCTTTTCTGAAATCTCACCATCACATAAACCTGTTTTAGAAAGATAAGGTAGGGCACCACCTATACCAGAAATTGTGAATGAGTCAAGACTGATTGAATTTCCATCAAGTACCCTTAGACTATTTTGAAACTCTTTTTGTAAAATAGAGAGAACATTTCGGCAGTCTACATTCCCCGGAACAATAATAATACGTTTTCCGATAGATTGAAGTTCGGTTAGGATTTTTCTACCTGTTATGAGCTGATATCTCTCGAAAGTACGACGACCAGCTCCATTGTAAACCCAATTTGCATAACCTCTCCTTGATAGGGACATATGAGATCCAATATACCGAACCATCAGAGGAAAGATAGTGGTTGCTAATAGATCTCCAGCACAAAGAAGGAATTCAAAGGGAACTTTGAAAGCTTTTTTTAGAGTTTTCACAGCTTTAACATTGCCATGGATGTCCGCGAGACAAAGAATGTGCTCCATTTTCCTCTACTCAGAAAATAGAAATATAAAACATAAAAGAAGATTATTTATAACAAATAAAAGATGAATATCAGTTTAAAAGCAATAATCCATCAGTGTTGGCTTGTTCTAGTTATTTTTCCTAGTAAGAGTTGTTGTTTTAAAAGAGAGAAAAGTTTTTAGGCTTGTAGACCCTCTCTCATGCTATGAAAGATTATTCATTTGCCACCTTTCTTCTTACGGAGCACAACGAGTGTAAAATCCTCTTCTGGAGCAACTAGAACCTCTGATTCTGTAAGGGTAACTGTAACAAATGAAAGTTCCCCATGACCGATTTCTTCAGCTACCTTTTCAACTTTACCAACCAAACTAGCTACATGAGCAGATACAGCTTCTGCATCATGTGCGGGAAGATCAGATTGAAGCGGTAACCCATCTCGGTCACAGATCAGAGTACCGTATACGCCTTCTCGGCCGCCAAACTTTTTGATGATTGCTTTTAATGTTTCAGGGGCGATGTAACTGCTCATATTAAACTCACTCAATTATGGAAGTAATTTGGTTATTGATGGCGATGATTTTCATTAGACTAATAAAGTAAATAGTCAAGAAAAACGGATATTTTTTATACTTAACTAATTGTTTCTTTAATTAGAGGAAGCTTAGGAGTCATCTTACTATAGATACGCACAAGTAGCGGTATGAACTTATTCATAAGGGCATTTTTCGCTCTCTTCGTTGGGTAAAAACTTAAAACTATATCATTTTAATAATATAAGCTCAAAGTCGTTTAAATTAATGAGGAACAAGGGAATAAAATCTTAATTGGGGTTTATACATTGTAACTCTTATATTGATTTTATATCTCTCATTTTTCATGCTGTTGTGGTCTACCATTATTAAAACAAGGATCATAGAGGACAAATTATAAATCAATGTGTTAAATAAAATAATAAAGTGCTTTTAAACAAAATTTAGGCGCTTACACTTTGAAATTAGAATGCATAAGAAGGAGACTGCACTCATTATGCCAACATATTGCCATGAGATTGCATTTAAGACGAAACAAGAGCTTGCTATGGTTGACCTCACCTCAAGAGTAGCTCAAGCGGTAGGTGAATCAAAAATCCAATTAGGTGTCGTTAATCTCTTTGTTCCTGGAGCAACAGGCGCTCTAACGACAATTGAATATGAACCAGGTTTATTAGAAGATTTTCCTGACATGCTAGAACGAATTGCTTCTAAAAACATCCGATACGAACATCACGAACGTTGGCACGATGGGAATGGACATTCACACGTTCGTGCTTCTCTCATTGGACCATCATTAAGCATTCCCATTCGAAATGGGAAATTAATTCTGGGTACTTGGCAACAAATTACTTTTATTGAGCTGGATATTCATCCACGCCAAAGAAAAGTGATAGTAACAATCATTGGGGATTAGTAATTCTGATTGCATTTTTGCCCGTATTTCTGTAAAATTGTCTAAAAGGAAATAACCGCTTTTAATCCACCCAGTCTTCGGTATTGATGCCCTCTAATTTTCTATCTTAGAGCATTCGATGTTTTATAGTTTTTTTTCAGAATCGAATTCATATAAAAATGTCAAAACTTGTTTATAAAAGCGAGAAATCAATCTGTTTTAAATTCGATTCAAAAAAAAGAGAGAGTTGACCTATTGCTTAACGTTATGATAATTTCATGTGAAGGAATTCAGTACGCTTTATTAAGTTCGGGCTACAAAGAATCCTTACTGAATCGACGATGTATCCTCGGAAAATTTACCCGAGGAAAAACGACGATACGAGAATAATCGAGAATAAACTGAATAACTCCTCGATTGGAGACCGTGAAAATGAAAAGAAAAACAATTGGTGTATTATCGTCCCTATTTGCAATCGCTATCATATGCCTGTTTCTTACCTCTCCTCTCGCTACTGTAAACTCTCTGAATTCAACAACTACTCAAAAACCTCCAATTTCACTCAATTTGAATCTACCCTTCAATAACAAGATGCGAAGTATTGATTCTGAGTGGAAAACCGAATACTTGTCTATCATGGCAGGTAAAGGTACATCAGCCTTAATCTATCCCAGTATTGGAGGATTGACAACAGCGCCAATGTGGTTCGATGAACTAACAGCACCAACCTATCTGGTTGACGCCTTTGTAGTTGCAGCAGCTCAAGATGGTTGGGATAGCTACTGGAACCGACCGCTCTGGGAAACACCCGATGGTATGTACATGTATCTCTATTTCTATGGACCTTCGAGTTCCCTAACGATTGGTGGTGCACTCAATGATGCAGATGCGTTAGTAGCAGACGCTAATACTGAATATGGAACTAATATGCAATTATATTGGGGTGACAGTGACGAATGGGGTGGTTATCGATGGATCTACCTCTATTATTACGATGGTGGAGCAAACCTAAACACTTTCACCACTAAATGGACTACAGCCCTTCCTAATGAAGGTATTGGTGCCTTGCTCAAAGCAGACCAAGCTGACCTTTTGGCTGCACCCCGTGTACTCTACCTCGATCTTTGGAATGCAGCTCCCTACTATGGCTACTCCAAAGGTTGGAGTTCATGGATGGGTGGTTCCTATTTAGACGCAAATTTCATCCAAGAGAGCACCTCTCGGCAAACTACTACCTATAATCTATCGCTCTCACATGGTTTCAACTATGATGGAACCATAGCAGCCGCAGCTGGTAGTATCTGGTCCGAAATCTGGGTCGCGTTTCCCTACAGTATCAACTGTCTAACTTACACCGAACCAGTGGCAAATCTCTATCCCGAATATACCGGCTATTTTGACTATCTCTTGAATGTAGATTTAGATGAACTTGACCCGTGGGGTACCAACTATTATAGCTGGGCGGAATCTCATTCTTATCCCGATGATATCGCGATCACATATGACCTCGTTCTTGACCTAGACCCCGCGATTCCGGTGGTTAAAGGAGAACTCACAGCATCAGAGACAGCTATCTATGGAGGCGATTTATCGGCCACCTTAACCTTCACAAACGTTGGTGACGCTACTGCATATGATATTGACGCCCGATGGCCATGGATTGAAGACATCCAGCCTATTAAGTTGCCTGTAATTAAGAGCGGTATTTATTTCGATGAAACTCTTGATTTGCAGTTCGATATACCTATCCCAATCATTGGGACTAAGACCTTCACAGTTCATGGTTGGTTTAGAAATACTGCTGATGATACTCCTTATATTCCCGATCCGACCACTTGGTCATACAGTACTTTCTTCGAGACAGAAGAATTCCTCGAATTTGATCCCGGAGACTTTACAGAAGAAACAGTAGGTGAAGACGCCTATTCGTTGGGAGCTCATGTGGACTCCCTCGCACCCGACGCATCTGCGAGTTTCTCGATGTATCTCCGGAATATCCCTGACATAAATAATGCAACACAGGCGGTTCCTTGGCTAAGAAATGGATCACCTTCGGATACGACTTTTACTTATCTCCCACTAACTTATGATACAACCGACATAGCAACATGGATTCTCACCACAGTTGCTTCAGGAGAAACCGATATCACCCTTGAATTCAAGACTTATGGTGACTGGCTTAAGTTGTTAGCCGAAGACCAAGTTACTGATGTGCTACCTGGTATAGATGTAAATCTGCCTGATTGGGTTGGTGACTTACATGTTCCCCCCGAGATCTTGGAAGACTTCCTTGGTCTATCACCGGGTATAATGTTCCGCTACTTTGATAAAGACGCTATGAGATGGGATGCTAGCCTACCTCGTGAATACTTTGGTTTGACAAATGGTCTAATCGCACAAGCGTATGACAATGAGGCATCCCTTAAAGTGACTTTCGAACCTGATAACGATGTTTATCAGATCGGTGACTATCCAGTTTACACAGTGACGGTTGAAAATATCGGCGACATCACAGCCCATGATATCAAGTTAACTGGACACAACCTCTATCTTGATTCCGATTGGCAACTGACCGGTATACGGGACTTTGGTTGGAGCAATGTAGGTGATTTAGCTCCAGGTGCGAATACGACTGTAACAATGAGAGGTTGGGGCTATTATTACCTCGGTATGCAGGGTGTGATGTTCAGTGCGGAATATACCAGCGATGACGGAGAACATGGCTTCTGGGGTGAACATGACCACCGTGTAGGTAGTAACGCACTCGCAATCTTGATACTTCCGCCTAATAATAAGCTCGGTGATCCAGTTCCCTCCTTCCCTGAGCCTAATCTCGAAATAACTTCTGTAGACGGTGTAGAAGAAGTAACAAACTTGATGTATCCATCCTACACTTACAAAGCTCGAACTGTGACGACTACTGTTAAAAACGTAGGTGATGGACCAGCTATCATAGACTATATGATGCAATTCGTCAAGCATGATAGCTTTGTATTCCATGCAGAAATGTCCTATTCCTCTTCCAATCCGGACAATGACCTCTCTCAAAACGTATTTGTAGTGACGAATGATGTGATGAACATTACCATTGCTGGCCTCGAGTGTTGGAAAGAATGGAATGGTTCTCAATACGTTCAGGCTTCTTGGGCAAGTGAACCCTTGATTGTACTGGAGCCTAATGACACTCTGACATTGACTATTCGACTGCGGATCAGAGAAAACAATGTAGAATTCCCACCTATCTTCTTACACGCGTCAAGCATCTACCCACTCTATAGTGGAGATACAGGTGTTGGTGAGAGTGGTGGTGAGACAGGATCCCGTATGCGGGATACACTCACTCGTTTCAAAACTATTCCCCGACCTGGCGCAGCATCTGGTACAGTAAGAGGAACTCGACAAGGTGCAGAAGAAGCAAGTAGCGGTGAAGGATACGGTGCATTTGGTGCAGGAACTGGTGTTCAAGCCGATTCTACCAATCCAGTTATGCAAGACCCAAGCGTTTCACCCACTAGTCCTACAACAAACGACGCTGTAACGGTAAATGTCATTATAGAGGACGATGAATCCGGTATAAGTGGCGTGGATATTGCAGTGTTAGAAAACCCAGCTAATCCTATGACCCAAAAGGTAGGAGATCCCACTGAATGGTCCTATTTATTTGGAAAATATAGTGTACCTACTACAGTAACATATGAGATTATAGCTAAAGACTTTGTAGGTAACACTATTAGTAGTGGTGAGCTTAGTTTTACAGTGACACAAGGAGCAGTAACAACTACTACAGAGGGATCAACTACAACTTCTGAAACTCCAACAGAGAGTAAGGAAGCAGAAGGTATTATTCCAGGATATGAAGTGGGTGTTGTTGTGTTTATTGTGACCGTTGGAGCACTAATTCGCCGTAAACACCTCAATCGGAAATAGAGTGTACAATTTTATTTCCATCCTCTCCCTTTTTCCTTTTTTTCTTTTTTTCCCTTTAATTTTATGCTAACTATATGATATATAGTTAAGTGGTCTAATTCTCCAAAAAAAACCTTTATGACTGTTTGACAATTTAACTAGAAAAAAGGCTAAAATTAAGTTATTTCTGCATAGTTTTTGAAATAAAGAATTGTATATTAATTAATGGGTGATCAAAATTGAAAATTTATCGGAATATTCAACGTTATAATAGTAGACTTTTTTGGACTCTCATTTTTTTTGTCTTGATAGGTTCTATTTTTCCTACAATGACTGGAAATGGTCACAGCCAAGCAATAAAAACGCCTAATAAAACGAATAATGGGGCATTATTTCCTTTTGACAATGCTATGGTTAATTTTACTCAAGAATCTCACCATGTCAAATATCAAAGTGATAATGAGACAATTGACTATGAATGGGGTCAAGATTTAAGAAATTTGAGCCTAACCTACACTGATGTGACGGAGACGGGATACACAAGAACTTCAGACAATGGAAGTACATCGGCAACATTCAAATTAGAAACAGGAGATGACTTTTGGATTCCATTATCGCGTCTCGATCCAGAACTAGTTACTCCAAATATAACACGAATTACTACCTATTATGGCGGGAATGAACCCATTATGGGACGAGAATACCTTATAACATCCATGACATCAGGATATGAGATACTAGGTCAACAAGTTGATGCATGGATAATAACTACTTCGTCTGAAGGTGAAATTTACACAGGGAATTGGACTCTTTACTTCTCAATGGAAAAGGGTGTATTAGTTGGTGCATCATACTATGGAATTGGATACCCCTTTATCCTAGATGCGAACTACCGTGATGATTGGTATGTCGAATGGACTCTATCTGGCACTAATTTAGACTTTAATCCGCCTGACCTTGATCCGCCTAGTTTGGAAATCCTTTCTCCTAAAAAGGGGAATTTCCATGATAATGTAATCTTTAACATTTCAGCTCAAGATTCATCATTAATTTACCGGGTAGCTTATATAATTCAAAAAGAAGGGCAAAATGAGGTCCTTGCTTCAGGTAAACTCGTAGATCTTACAGGAAAGGGATATTACACAGGAGTTTATAGACAATCATTAAAACCGGGCACTTATAATCTTACAATAACAGTATGGGACTGGAAACTAAATTCAGCATCTAGTTATCAAAAGATGAGAATTCCTACCCCATTTCTAGAACAATACCCGTGGTTAATCTATGTTATGGGCTTATTATTAATTCTCGTTGTTATTGCTATTGGAATAGGTGGTTGGCGGCTCTATTTTGGAGATTGGAAACCTCCAACGCCCTTTCAGATCTACGTTATCAATGATATGGGATTATCTGTGTTTGATCGCCAATATAGTGAGCAGGAGATCGAAGCCCAACTTATCTCCGGCTTTTTAACTGCTATTTCCTCATTTATGTCAGCAATCACGGTAGATACGGAAGAAAAAGGCAATCTAGGTGATAAAGCCCAAAACAACCTGAAAAGTGTCCAAAAAGGGAATCTTACTATGCAGCTTGAATGGGGTAAATATACAGCAATTGCTTGTATGATAGCTTTTGAGAGTTATCATGTACGTCGTAAACTTCGTAGATTTCAAGGTGAATTTGAGAAAGCATTCAAAGATGACCTTGAATTCTATATGGGCGATATTACAGTCTTTGAACCCGCCAAAATGATGTTAGACAAGGTTATTATGGGAAAAACGCTTGAAAAATAGACACATACCTCTGTAACATTCTAAGAATGTATACATAAGATTAGATACAAAAGTATTATTAATAGAAGAGTGAACCATGTCACTCTTTTCCTTATTCTTTCTAATTGAAGCTACAAGTTACTTGGTATCGATTTTTGTGACCTTTCTTCTCTCATTGTACCTGACAATAACTCTCCAGACAAGGAGAATAATAGCACCTAACAGCAGTGGAATTAAACTGAAACCAATAAAACCGTTTCCATTACCATCTGAGGATTTTGATTCGGAGGATATAGAACTAGGTTCTAATGTCCCATCTAAGAATTGTATTATACGCGCTAACACATTTGTTCGATCAGTTGAAGTCCCTAAGGACTCAAAATTAAAAGCAAAGAATACAAGTGCATATGTATTATTTTTAAAGCCGATTCCCGCGATTTCTGTGCCATCCTCGTTATAGTAAGCTAAAGAAACCGCAGAAGAATCGAGAGGTTCGATAACTGAAGGTTTTAAAGTGTTCATTGCACTATCTTGCTTTCCAAGTTCCATCATTTGAGGTATGACAGGTGAACTGGGATCGCCATACACTGTTCTTTTAGCGGTTGAGCTTGCTATTCGCCTAGCATTGAAAATTTCAAGATTTTGTTCAATACCCTCGCCTGAAACAAAAAATTTCCCCCCATTAACCAAGTAGGATTTAATATTCTCCAATTCACTATCAGAAATAGCTTTTTGATTCTCAAGGGAACCAGTAAACCAGATACAATAAGAATAATCCTTGAGAATGGTAGAAGGTATCTCTCCTAATAAATAACTATCCCAATGGTCTATAACTGAATCACTGGACTCTTGAAAAGCAGCAATATAGAAGTCTTCCCAAAAAGAGGTCCCATCATCATCCACGAGAATGAAGTCATTTGATTCAACGAATATTCTTGTACTGGCGAGATATTTGTTGCCAGATTGATCACTAACAATTACTTTAAGAGAAGTTATACCACTTGCTACAGATAAGGAGAGAGTTTTGCTATATAAAGTTGCGTTACTGCCCTGTGTCATTGGAACAGGTTGTTGATCACCAATAGCGGTTAAAACTTCGGATAGAATAGTTGTAGGTTCAGGAAAAAAGATGGAGACAGTTAAGGTTAGTTGAGCTGTACTCTTGTAAACCTGACCAAAGTCAGGAGAAGTGATTTCACAATAGGGAAGATTTCCAACCAAAAAATCTAAGCTTTTTTCCACTAATAGGTCTCTTTGAGTGTTTGATGCGATATCAGAGGGATCAAAGGCAAAGAATAAACATCTCCCAGTCTTTATATGACCTGATACAACACCTACAGTTAATTCATTTCCCCCAGCATTAGTAACCAGTAAAGGAGAAGAATCATGAGTATAATCAATGGTAAATCCTTGTGAATTGCTGATATCAAAGTTCTGGCTATCTAAAAAGCTATTTGTTGTTCCATGAAGCGTTGTTGAGCCAATTGATGAAGGACCTCTAAAAACCACTCCCAAAGTAGAGCGAAGAAAGTTGTAGTCCCTATAGTTGAGAGTGATGTAATCACCGCATAAGAGTAAATCCCCCCCATTTTGCATATATGCAGTTAGTAAACCAATTTCTAGGTCAGTAAAAAGGCGATATTTTCCCTCATCTTTGTCTTTACCTGTTTTCCAAACCACAGCCTCATAGATACTCATTAATTCTAAGCTAATAGTACCCTTATCCTCCCTTGACCAAATATCAGACGTCATTCCAGAGTTATCGAGAGAAGTCACGAATCCGTCAGAAGTAGGAGTGTTTCTATCACCATTAATGACTAAAATTTCCCCTTCTCTAATGTAAACACGAATATAAGCTGAAGAATAAGCATTTGAATTATCTACAATACGAATTAAAATTTCCACGATAGAAGGAATTGGAAAATCGACAATAGGGATAAACCAATCAATTTCATAATGGGTATCATTCCAATCACCTGAAGAATCTTTCCACTCCTGATAAACGGATGTTTGACTATAGATTTTATATTCAATGGACGATATATCAGAAGGGGGAGAAGCATCTACTACGATTAACGCATTTTCGCTACTTTTAAGAGTTTCTTTGTAATATGGGGATATAATAGATATATTGGGCGGAGTATGGGGATTGATAATACCCGTAAGCCAATTAATTGAATTACCAAGTAATTTGTTACGAGCGTTTTGCGCATCTATTGCTGCAAAGTTAAAAGGTAGAAAAATCAGCTTAGTATTGTCTTCCTGTAGTCTTACTCCCGCAGCAGTTCCATCCTCATAAGATAAAAATGTTTCAGCAGGAGACAATGGAATTAATGAGTCTGGAGAAGAAAAAACCCCCAATGGTCTAATACCATCTCCACCAATAGTCCGAAAATGCAAGTCGTCGGAAATTGGGTCACCTGGTTCACCTATTACTAACGAGCTCGGAGCTTCGTCACTTTCAAAATCTGCATAAAGGACATCATTAAGGAATGTCTTTGTGCTATTTAGATCAAAAGCAAGGTCTTGTCCTACCAACATGAGCTTACCATCATTTGTCAGATATTTACTTATTTCAGTTTGCTCTTCTTCTGTTAATGTATTTTCATCAGCAGAACCTGTAGACCAAATGACGGCACTGATGTTCTGAGCAATTGTAGCTAAATCAGGCGGTCCTAATTCACGAGAATCCCATATAAGATGAGAATAAAAATAGTTATCTAAGGTATCTTCATAATAAGTTGATACCTGTTCACCCCAAAGACTATCATCGATGATAAGAACATCAGCGGAAGAATTAACATAGAACAATACATTATTTTCCGTAACTCTTCCTAAAGTGTCCCTACAGTAGACACGGGCTTCAATTGTTCCATTAATTGTACCAGACCAATCATATTCTGCAAGTTCACCAACTATATCCCCTGTAAGATCGACTATCTGATCATCAGGTAAATATAACAAGAGTTGTTCAATGGAATCATCTCCTTCACTCACTTGGATCGAAAAATGGACTAAATCACCAAAGGAATAAATTGATGAAAGACTTGGAGTATTAATCCTCACATTTGGTGGATCACCGGGAGAACTAAAATCACCTGCTTCGAGAATTGCTGTTCTAGCGTTGACTCTTCCAAAACCCCAAATATTGTTAGGGATAGGAGTAGTTGAATCAAGAGGATCTGCGTTATCAGTTAAGAGGTTTTTTATATCTGCAGGATTTAAAGAACGATTTCTCTGAAGTGTGAGAGCCACTATACCTGAAACAATAGCAGAAGACATAGAGGTGCCTTGATCCTTTCTATAAGAAAATGTGTTACCAATTATACTAGGAGCGAAGGCAGAATTAATACTTTCCCCAGGTGCGCAAATATCAGGCTTTATTCGACCATCTAAGGTAGGACCTAAACTGGAGATAGCAGCCATCTCCCAACTTCCAGATGATGATTCGGCGGGCTCTACAACTGCACCAACAGTAATAGCGTATTCCGCAGTACCGGGTATACCGATTGTTTGTGAGCCATTTGGTCCAAAATTACCAGCAGAAACCACAACAGTAGACCCTAGTTCTACAGCTCGATTCACAGCCATATCTGTTGCGGTTGTCCCATCTCCGGTTATTCTAGTTCCCAATGATAGATTGATAACATCCGCGTCGTTCTTAACAGACCATTCGATTCCTGCGATAACATCTGCGAGTGTCCCTTGCCCATTTTCATCAAGAATTTTTACCCCCAGCAAGTCAGCTCCAGGAGCAATCCCGCGGCGATCACTATTTTGATTACCCAGCCCAGCGATGATCCCTGCTATATGTGTACCATGTCCCCGGTCATCATATACAGCATCTTGGTCGTTTATAAAATCTTTCCAACCCACTACTCTTCCTGCGAGATCGACATGAGTGTCGTCTATTCCACTATCAATTACTGCGACACGAATACCTGAACCATCGATTCCCAAACTGTCATAGACCCAATCAACTCCCGAAGCGGGACGGGCGGTCTCCATCATCTCAAATACAGGAAGATTTGGTTCAATCCAAACGACATCTGGATTTTGACTTAATGTTTCTAACTCTTGTTTACTCATTATTCCATTAAATGCAGGAACAATCTCATAGGAATGTTGAATTTGATAATCAAAACGTAGACTACGGGAAATTCTAGTAGTCCTAGAAGGGAGAGTACTAACAATCACATCAAAATATTCGTTTGAATAAGCATTTTTGATCTTATCTCGAAGAGCAGGAGTTATTTTTGAATAAAAGGTGTTTAATTCTCCATTGTCATAGGCTATCGTATCTTTTTGTTGATTAAAAGCGACTTGATCTAGTCTTATAGCATTTGAGATTTTATTATTTGATAAAAGAGATGAAATAACAGAACTGGTGATCAGAACTCCACAAAGAAGAATGATAAGAATGAGTCTTTTTCGATCCTGTGACATAGCACGTACTTCCTTCAAGAATTAATAGTTAGAATGATTTTGTTCATGGTTTTTCAAAAGGTTGTTCAAACGCATGAAATGGGATATGAGTGAAAGGTCGTGTTAGACTAAGCTAGCATATTATAAGAATATTTTCGTGAAGAATTCATCTATATCAGCCAATAATTTGCTTAAAATGGATCTACTAATATGAGGCATTAGTACAAAGCGTATATAGCCTTCAGACATACTCAATCCCCACCCTTTTTGTTCTAAAAAGCTTGCTAGATTTGATGGGATTCCTGTATGTTTATTGTGTACTCTATCAAGAGAGATCTACCATAATATAGAAGTAGATGATCAATAAAAGCGAAAAAAATAAACAAAGAGTTTTTTAGCGATTTAAAGATTAAAATCGGACTAAAACGGTCAGTAAATATTCTTATTCTCTCTACAGAAATGAATTAGATTTTAATCGGGGTATTGCTTAATTTTAACAGATTTCAGTAGATAATCAATAATTACTCAGTTTAATAAGCGAGAAGAAGAGGGAAGAAAATTAGATGATTACAAATGAGTGATGACCTGAATCAGTTTGAGGAACAGAGAAACGCACTGATAGCTCATCTACAGGAACAAGGGTGTAAAATTAAGCTTAATATGAAAGTTCAAAATTGTGGTGCGCCTGTAGATGTCATTGCCGAGGGAGGTTCTAGAATAAGGAAGAAAACAGTCTATATTTGGTTAGCAGCAGATGAAGTAGAAGCAGGTACACTCTCTTTTCTTGTTAAAGATCTAAGAGGTTCAAAGATATTCTATTTAATGGATGGAGATCCCCAAAAGTGCTTTCCTGTACAAGGAGTAAAAATAGTCGGAGACCCAACAGAAATAACATTTTAACTTGGAAAATAGCGGGAGATTTGATAATAGCCCGAAGAAACACGTAATACTCTCAAACAATCATACACTGTTTAAAATCTCCGCAATCGGCTCGATCTGGTCTTTTCTCACACCAGGATGAATAGGCACCTCAAAATGGCTACGAGCAATCCGTTCTGTGACAGGATTAGAAACATTAGAATAATTAGGATAAGTAACAAACCGTGCCCAACGCCATTTTTTAATAGAGAGATAATTCTCCTGTTTATAAGCAGGAACATCGTAAATTGTCCTTGAGCTAACTTTGTTTGCACGGAGAGTAGATATATAGTCCTGTGGGGTCTTATCCCCATCAACAATAACAGGAGCCATTATGTAATTCGCGTGGGTGAATCCTTTAGGGATTTTTTGAATATGAAGAGAAGGATTATCAACTAAATGTTTTCTTAAAAGTTGTACATTCTCATTTCTGTGCTTTAAGAACTTTGGCAGTTTTTGGAGTTGTGTTAAACCTATTGCTGCGGTATAATCCGTCATTCGGAAATTATAGCCGACCCGAAAATGCTCGTAACTAGCTCCAGAACGACCTCTTCCATGATTTTTGATGCTTGCGCATTTTTCAGCTAGGTCTTCATTATTAGTAGTAATAACTCCACCTTCCCCAGTAGTCAAATTTTTGGTCGCAAAAAGAGAAAAACATGCGATATCACTAAAATTCCCTACATGCTGCCCGTCTATCTTAGCTCCATGAGCTTGGGCACAATCTTCAATAATATAAAGATCATATTCTTCTGCAATCTCCATGATAGGCTTCATGTCAGCAGGTAATCCAAAAATATGAACCGGCATGATTGCTTTTGTTTTCTTACTTATTTTTTGACGAATGCTATCGGGATCAATATTATAAGTCTCAGGAGAAATATCTGCAAAAATGGGGACAGCACCAATAAAAAGAATTGAATTACTTGAGGCAATAAACGTGAATCCTGTAGTAATAATCTCCTCGCCAGGCTGGATATCCAGAGCTTCCAGAGCGACATGAAGCGCAGCAGTGCCGTTGACTGCTGCAATAGAATACTTAGATCCAGTAAAATGACTGAAATCCTTCTCAAATTGTTTAGTATAGTGACCCTCGCGAAGCATCCCAGATTTTATAATTTCTCCAACTAAGTTCGTTTCATCTTCCCCCATTAAAGGCTTGGCAATAGGGATTACATCTTTCACCATTTCCTAATACCTCAAGAACGAAATACGTGCACACGGAACCTTCTGAAAAATTCCTTTTTAAAGAGAGAAGAGTAAATAGTGGCGTCCCAGAGTTCGACACCGTCCTGATTACCGCTTTCCACCGATAGTCTCAAGACCGCGACCCTTTGAGCGTAGCCCACCGACCTTAGAGCTGCTCTATTCCTAGCCTGACCCGATTTGATCGTAAGACTTCTAAGCATCTCTTCCGAGATACCCTCGCCTATGAGTCACCCCAAAGGACGATCAATCACTGACTGTTTCAGCGGCGCGCGTAACCATTCTTGTGCCTCAGCTCTGGTATTCAGCCCACCATAATGCGCTTGTGGTATAGCCGGCCCGCACTCTCCGGCCGCTTAGACGCCGTATATTGTCTTTCTCTTTTCCCTATAAAAAGAACACGCTTCCTATCTAATCTCTCGCTGCGTGATACTGTGTTATAATTTCTTGAAATTGGAACGTATTGATCCCCGATGGCAGGTCAACTAATAAGCTAATTTGTAAAAAATCGGTTTTAATCAACCTTCTTCTGGAATGAACTATTTTAATACCTTTTTTTCGCATTTAGGGAATAAAAATGAGAGATTTGTCAGAAGTAGAGCTAATTAAGCCAATAAGCTACCATACCAAGTCCAATAACCGTTAACAGTACTACCTCCATTAGAATCACTCCTCGGTATTGTTTGAATTTCTGTCGTTCTGGCTGTATTACCACTATCTGCTTTCTCATTAGCCCAATCTATTACCACATTCAAAACAGAAATTTTGACCGGGGTGTAGAGTTGCTCCACAACGTGAGCAAAAACGTGTCGGTTTTGAGTGCTGGATCGGAGGTGAATACCCTGGTGGGGATACGAGAGGTGACTTTTGTTTCCTCAAATCTCTCTTTAGATAGACTTTCAAACCAATTACTCCAATAACACTAGGTACTATGATAATGAAGGCTAAAAAAATATAGGTGACAATTTTGGATCCTCGTTCTACGTCTACGTCTAATGTTATGAGTGCTAGTTCTGATGCATTGGCATAGATGACATAGTATCCAAAGATTTCAATCTCATCGCCAGTTCTATCTGCCCTTGGATTTTCTATAATTATTTCATATGTCCCACTTGCATTAACTGCAATTCTCAAGATTGTTTGATTAGTTACTTCCCAACTCGCCAGTGTGGTTTTATATGTGTTAATTCGTAGTACTACGTTACCTCTATCGATTTGCAGATAAATATATAATAGATCACTAGGCTGGAGATCTAGAGAATATTTTTTTGAATCCCCCTCCCTAATTATACCTGAAATCACTCCTAACCCAGAGACTTTCGCATCAGTACTGACTCTTATTATCTCTAGTACAGGTGCTTCTTCATAACCCGCTTCCTTGCTATAAAACCAGATCATGCCAGAATTGTGGGAACTTTCGGATACAATACATAAAGTCAACATTTCATTTGGTTGTACTATGCCTGTGACATCCCAAGAATACCAGATATACTCTGAGGCGACTAATTGGGTGACAATTACGTTAGAATTATACGGAGGACTGTTAGAGTAGGTTACTGTTAATTCATCCCACGAACTATTCGAACATACATGGATTCCAACATTGTGTGTTTCATTAACATATCTAGAATATAGTTTTAAGTTAGCGGAGATAATATTTCCTGTTACTCCAGAAAGGTCAAACCGTAAATAGCCTGTACTCTTCCCAGGATATGAAGCATCTGCTACTTCAATATAATTAAAACCCCCAAAATTTGCAGAGCTATCCTCAGAGTTTACAAATGTATCAGCTTCCGCTAGGAATTCGTCTAGAAATTTTGTTCCTCCTTGTACTGGAAGGGGAAATAGAAACATAATAAGTGATAAAAGTAAAACAAACAGAATTAGTGATTTTTCTCTAAAAAAACCCTTTCTATAAGCAAGTCCCAATAATACAACCCTCAATTAAGTGCTTTTTGACCTTTTACTAAACTGATCAAATACCTGTACTAGAGATTATATATAGGCGATTAATTAGATTTTTTACTACTTAAAAATCCAAGTCCTGATATCTGGTCAGTACAAAGTATTGCAGAAGGGAAGTATATGACCTTTGAAGATATGGCAGTCCACCGGTGTAAAGAATGCAAAGCGGTGGTTAGTCCAGATGAGGACATCTGCGTGGAATGTCGCGTTAAATATGCACAAGAACGAGCGCGATATCAGCTACAAAGATCGAAAAATGCGCATGTTAGTAGCCCTCATACCCAGACCTTTAAGTATTGTCTTACATGCAAACAAGAGGTCAAGCCTCCTAAACATTGTATAGAATGTGGCGCAGTATTAGAAACGAGCCTATTAAGTGCACGGAATTTCTGTGTGAAGTGTGGAAAGCCAATCCTTACTATAGAGGTTTGTCCCACCTGTGGTGGGGGATTACAAACATTAACGGCGCGTCGTAGTCTACCAACACGACCATCGGTTACGCGCCGTAGTCGACTAGTCCCCTATTCCACCATACCCAGAGATCATGATGCTCTTTTCGATGACTATGACCTTTTATATAGAATTTTAGCCTTTCTCTGTGTCCTAGGAGTGATAATTGGTACTTTTCTTCCATGGCTCGAATTTTCGTATCATACAGGTTGGTCTCTTCAAACAGAGTCTGTTAGAGGCTCGGATCTCTCTTTAGGGCGATTATTCATAATATTGGGCTGTATCACCGCTTTTTTTCTCGTCGTCGCTCCTAGCCCGAATGTTCGCGGGTGGATGTCCGCTATTACTGGGGGATTCATGTTATTCGTTCTTTTCGTCAACTATATGGATGCGGACCCACTCATAGAATCAATAAACAAAACAGGGTTGGGAAATATCCGTTGGGGACTAGGGTTCTGGATGGTCGTCATCACGGGACTTGGCATGACCGCCTGTGGGGTGTTGATGATAAGCTATCATCAAAAAACACAAAGATACCCATTATGCTAACCATTAGACAAAAAAAATTGTCTAAACGTAATTTAAGTCGTGGTTGTTTTGAATGCTTTTTCAACGATATTTCTCCCAATAATATCATTTAATACGCGATGCTTGTATAAGCGAACCTAGAATATCTAACATATAATGTCGTATTCTCATCATGAGTCCCTCTTCGACTAAAGAAATGTTCTAGGATCACCCCAATAACGGAAATCTTCATCAAATGAGTTTAAGGTGGTCATATCAGATTCAGAAATGGTGAAATCGAAGACTTCGGAATTTTCTTGGATACGTTCCCGTTTGCTTGACTTCGGAATCTCAATCACGCCATGTTGAAGCCCCCATCGAATAAGAATTTGAGCAGAAGTTTTAGAATATTGTTTTGCGATTTCTACAAGACGTGGATCATTTAATTTAACACCCTTAGTTAATGGAGAATACGCTTCAATCTGAATATTGTGGGATCTACAAAACTCTAATAACTCCTTTTGATAAAGATAAGGCGAAAATTCTACTTGATTTACAACAGGAATCACTTCATTGTATTCAAATAACTCCTTTAAGTGAAATTCCATGTAGTTACTAACACCAATTGCTCTGCATCTGTCCTCATCATAAATTTTCTCTAATGCTTTCCAAGTATCTCTTCGAAGACCAGATACAGGCCAATGTATTAAATAAAGATCAATATAATTGATATCTAGTTTTTTAAAACTTTTTTCAAAGGCTTTGAGCGTTTTTTTAAAGCCCTGGTCGCTATTCCTTACTTTAGTAGTAATAAAAATGTCTTCTCGTGGGATGTCACTTAATCTAATAGCTTCCCCAATTTCTTCCTCATTACCATAATAACTTGCAGTATCGATAAGTCTATAGCCTATTTTCAATGCATGATGGATATTCTCTATCACTTTTTTGCCATGACCAATCTGATATGTACCAAAACCCAAAATGGGCATTTTTTCGCCATTGTTTAATTTTAGCCTCGAATTGATATTGAGATCATTCATTGTGATACCGTACTAAAAAGCAGATTGTCAATATTAATGTGATGAGAATTATGAATGATGTATTTGAACCAATCTCGGGAGTAGGAGGGCTATAAGTGAAAATTAAATGTGGTTTTGTATGTTCTCCTTCAGTTGACTCTTTTGACCAAATTGCTAAGAGCAACCCCTGTCCTTCTGCCTCTAACACTAGACCATAATTGGCAAGTTTACCACTTTGCCAATCAAGAACAATAGAAGTGATATTAATTTCCCAAAATTCATCATCAAATGTAACTGGGAATGTAATGTTTACATCACCCATAACGGGTTTATTATCCCATGTGATATTTTCTTCAAACCAATCCCCACCAGTAACGATGTGAATACTGACATTTGGAGGCGTAGAATAAGTAATTTCACGTTTTGTCAGATTGAGAATCGCAGATTTTATAGGATCTATATTCGTCAGATTGAACTTCAAATAGGCCATTAGAATGTCTGAAGTATCATCAAGATATACAGATTCGACATAACCAAAATTATAGTCATGTCCCATTCCTGAATATACATAAGAGTCATCACAAGTTATAATACTTGCTGGTTGAGCACTAATTGCTCCATTAACTGAATTCAAAAAGAAGATACATTGAAGAAGAAGAAGAAAGAATATTATTGCACAGGGTTTATTTTTCATCAATTTTCAATCCATAGAAGATGTTTATTAGTCTAATCACTTTCCTCAATCAAATTCATCGTCTTTTTTCTTTCTCTTTTCCCTATAAAAAGAACACGCTTTTCCTCTAATCTCTCTCCGCTTGATACCGCATTATAATCTCGTGAAATTCAGACCTATTAAGCCTCACTGGAAGCTCAACTAGTAAGTTTACATGATAAAAATCCGCTGTAATCAACCATCTGTTCGAATGAACTATTTTAATACCCTTTTTTTCGCATTTAGGGAATAAAAATGAGAGATTTATCAGAAGTAGAGCTAATTAAGCCAATAAGTTACCATACCAAGTCCAATAACCGTTACCAGCACTGCCCCGACGAGAATCACTCCTCGCCATAGTTTACCTTTCTGTCGTTCCGAGCGAACAATGAACCAACTGCACCCCACAAGTAATCCTAGAAAGGGACCGATAGTGATAAGATGCGGGAAAGTAGATGACGCAATTTCGAGGTTGACATGCGTGATGAGATACGCGAGGACAACCCCGAGGGGAAGCATGGCATATTGATGGATGCCCCGATTTTTATCGGGTTCGCGGAACCCCAAATCCCACAGGGTTCCCACGCCTTCGTTATAGACGTCATAACACATCAACAACACCCCTAGCACCTGAAATCCCCACCAACCTGTTACAGCTGCGAGGAGATCTATTAAATCCCACATTAAATCCTGGATGAAAGGAGTTTCTGGAAAGGTCCATGGAATAGAAAACGGGAGTGTAAGATCTATACTCCATTCTAACACCCGGACGGTCACGACCACGAGATAGCCTATTAAAAGATAAGGGTAGTAGGTTCGTAAACGACCTTCCCATTTCTGAATTCTTGGTTTATAAAATAAATTAAAATCAAATTCTTCCCCGAGTTGGAGAAGTAGTGAACCACGATGGATATAATGAACTAGTACATAAGGGGCAAATAAGCCAACCAGACATTGAACAACCCAGTTAGCACGAGCAAAAAAGGACTCATGGGAAGTCAAGAAGGACACTCCTTCATCAAAGAATGGAAAAAACGGGATACAGACCAAGAAGGCAAGAACACCGATAAGATAAGCTCCCTGTTTCCGTTCTGGTAAAGTTTCAACACTGGCAGTAAGCTGTGCGACAGCCTCATTAAAAAGAATCCTCAGACGCCTATTGGGATGTTGGTGTCCAAGACGTGTCAATAAACGAAGTAATTCATCTGAACGGGGGTTCCCTCGTAAATTCAACTTTTGAAGGTTATCCAAGTTGCTGATCGTTTCGGGGAGTGAAGTTAACTTGTTCCGCCCTAATTCAAGACGTTCGAGCCCTGTAAGGTTTCTGATCGTTTCGGGGAG
>JAEOTF010000348.1 GCA_016840025.1 Candidatus Hodarchaeota archaeon | reverse complement strand
GGACATTACCCCTCAAAGGGGCGTGGAGCCCACTTCTTTTTCACTTTCACTCCTCTCCGCCAAATGATTAAAAAGCCTCAGCCCCTTGAACAAATCAGGGCTTTAACGCGTTTTAGACCGTACAGGCACGCCGCTCTCAAGACGGAAGGGCTGGTTTGGAAGGGGTAAAGAACTCAACGCCACGGACAGCAACCGCGATTCCGGTCTTGTTGCACTCAAAAGATAGAGTAGGGCTAGAGGCTGAAATGCACGCCAACACAAAATTGGTTAATGCCGAAGAACCTATCTGCAAGAAGATTGGACAGATGGAAACATCTGTCATCCCCACGTGCTACATGTGTGTGGGGCAACCCCCCGAAACGGGCTAACATTAATTGTGGTAAAGTTGGGCCATGTTTGTACACATGTCCAAGTTTGTCATGGTTTGGAGTTTCGGTATTTCCTACTTCTGAACCTCTCATTATCAATACAATCAGATTCAATTGCCTCTCTGTTTTTTTTTATATTGACTGGATATTAGATTTGTAGAATCACACTACTGATTTCTATGCAGGTAAATACTAATGAGTACTGATGGAACACAAATAGAATCTAATCTATTTCAACCATCTCCTATTAATATTGCTGATTTACCAGGAATAGGCCCCTCAACAGCTAAAAAACTCGAAGAAGCTGGTTATATGACTGCTTTTGCCTTAGCAGTCGCCAGTGTTTCGGATATAGTAGAAGTAGGTGGAATGGGAGAAAAAACTGCAGTTAGTATCATACAAGCTGCTCGTGATAATCTTAATATAACTTTTGAACCTGCAAGGGTAATCCTTGAACGAAGACGCTCTATAATCAAACTAACAACAAGTTCTAAGGCACTCGATGAACTATTTGGGGGTGGCATAGAAAGTGGCGGGATTACGGAATTTGCTGGTGAATATCGCACAGGTAAAACCCAACTTGCTCATCAGTTATGTATCAATGTGTTCCTTCCGGTAGAGAAAGGTGGTTTTGGTATCTTAGATGAATCATCGCCTCGCGCTATTTATATTGACACAGAAGGTACATTCCGTCCTGAGCGGATAGTTCAAATGCTTTCTGCCTATCCCGAATTAGATCGCGAGGAGATTTTAAATAATATCCAGGTGGCACGCGCGTATAACTCTGATCATCAGATAGTTCTTACAGATCAGGTATTTCGGGAAGGACAGGATTTATCAAAAGGTAAGATCGCTCTGCTTGTAGTAGATTCACTAACATCTCATTTCCGAGCAGAGTACGTTGGACGAGGAACACTGGCCACACGACAACAAAAATTGAATAAACATATCCATACATTACTTCGTATTGCAGAAGTTCTTAACATCCCGGTGATCGTCACAAACCAAGTTCATGCTAAACCCGATACGTTTTTTGGGGATCCCAATGCGCCAATCGGTGGTCATGTCGTTGCTCATGCATGTACAACCCGGGTTTATCTGCGAAAAGGAAAGGGGTCACGGCGGATTATTCGGATCCTTGATTCTCCTCTGTTACCCGAAAGTGAGTCACTCTTTGTCATAGCAGAAGTAGGTATCAGGGATGCCTAAACCTTGAATGTTGATCAACTTCTGACGATGACTGGGTTATCTTGCAACAAAGTATCAAACTTTTTCCTTGTATTCTAAAAGAGTAAGAAAAGGTTTGACTTAAGATATGTAAACTAAGAAAAAAAGAGTTGTTTTCTCAAGAGAGAAGCACTCTAACTATGGGGATCTGTCCTCTCAAGAGAAAAATAGAAATAGGCTCTATTGATAAGTCTATTTCTGAGATGCGAGCTTGATGTCGCCTTCTTTAACAGTTTTCCGACCGTTGTGGCGGGCCAATTCAACTGCATATTTAGCAATTTCTGTACCGCGCTCGGTTAGAACTTCATTTAGTTTCTTAATAGCATCAGCGCTTACTCGCTGGGCACCTACATTCTTAATTAGTTTTTCAACTCGTGCGTTTGCAAAACCTGCCATTTTTAATTCACATCTTCTTTAGTTTTGAACAAGTCCCACCTTTTTTCTAAAGATGAGTACTTAGTCTTATCCTCTATTCAATTTCTTTCTTTTTTAAATATTTCGCTTTTATTGCCATTGTTTAGTCGAATAATGAAAGTCATCAAGTGTCATCAGGTTCACCTTAACCAGATAACGATAGAAGCCTGTATACGAGATTGAATGGATTAGAGACGATTATATTCCGTGTTCAATGAATAAAGCTTTTTAATGTTAAATATCGTTTAACGAAGCATTTTTTAACGTTCATCTTCATATAAAATGAGTTATAATTAATTTTATTTATATCAAATTAGAATAATAAGGGAATTAGCGATAAAAAGTATGTAGGAGACACTTTTTTGATGGATAATTCGAAGAAAGGATTAGTTGGTAAATATTAATAATTACTGTAATATACTCTATTTTATGCCTAAATCCTATAAAAACATTAATATAAACATTCTATGGCCTTTATTAGTAGCAAGATTTTTAACATATAAAATAAAGTGATGAGGAAGCTCCTTTGAGTCTTACATGGCGCATTGCAGGAAAAGTACCTGGAAGGATTGAAGCACCGCTATTTAAAGCAATGCTACGATTTTTAGGTTTCAAACGTGTGTTTAAACCTCGTTATTACCACTGGTTAGCTACAGGTAGTGACCTTTATGACTTAAATAAAGTTTTGAAGCGTATTCACAGTCGAAATCAGTGGTGGAAAGAATGGCAGCGGCTTGCGGAAGAATATGAGTATAAAGGAAACAGGGCTCTAGTCTCAGGGCATTTTCATACTGCTCGAGTAAGATTCCTTCGGTCCAGCACATACTACAACATTGCGCATTGGATTTATTTCTCAAATACAGCTATAAAGAAGAAACTTGTTCAGAAATCAGTAGAAGTGTATAAAAAGGCTGGAAGATTGCTTGATCCTCTCTGGGAAAGTGTTGAAATTCCTTTTAAAGATTCTTCTTGCCCTGGATACTTAAGATTACCCTCTCCTGAAGGTCCACATCCATGTATTATTCTCATTCAAGGAACAGGCCAATCTAAGGAAGAAGGAATGTTATTTGAAGATTTTTTTATTCAACGAGGCCTTGCAACGCTATCTCTTGATGGGCCGGGTTTTGGAGAAGCTCGGGTGTTGAGAAATCTAACACTTGATCATAATTCTTGGAAAGTATACATGAATGCAGTCCGTTATCTTCAAAATCGAGCTGATATCCAAGGAAATAATATCTCTATTGCAGGAGTTAGTATGGGCGGATATTTAGCCATAAAAACTGCTGCGAATGTTTCAAATCTCCGCGCATGTGTCAGTATTTCTGCTCCTTATGATCCTAGCAGCTATTATTCTCAACTTCCATACGGAATTCGTCGGTATGTGTCATATCAGTTTGGTCTCCCAGAAATAAGAATCAAAGACTTTATGCCTTATTTATCCCTTCATAAGGACGTAACTAAAGTTAAATGTCCTCTTTTTATTATTCATGGAGCACGTGATGATGCGATCCCAGTAACAGAAGCATATCGATTATACAAGGCTGCTACTTCCTCTAAAAGATTAAAAATCTATACTAAAGGCAATCATGCCTGTATCCAACGGTGGGCGACCGATTTAATTGCTGTAGTCACCGATTGGCTTCAAGAGAAAGCTTCCGCGTCACATAGTTCATAATATCATTGTTTTTTATCGGTAAAATCACCAATTCAGTAATTTAATAGAAAAAGGAATTGAACTACCCCATCATAAAAGAAGGGGATTCCCCGTTCATCGAAAACTGCTCTCGGAAGGAGAGGTTGACATTTTCTCCGGGGGCGTGACTTCCCGCTATTCCCGCGGTAGGGTGAGTAATAATTGGAATCTGGAGTTCTTCGGTGAGAATCCGTTTTCCTTCAACGGCTATATTCTGGGCGGCATTCTGATCTCGCTGATGACGGGTTTTACACTGCGGACACTGCCAGTAGCGGTTTTTTAAATCCAGTTCGTGATTGAGATACCCACACTGCGAACACAGTTTACTGGACGGAAAGAATCGATCAATTGTGATTAAATATTTGCCCTGCCACTCGCATTTATAACGAAGAAGCGTAACAAACTGATGCCATGAAAAATAAAGGGTCACCGATTTCGCGAGACCGCTATTAAACTGCTGCATTCCTTTAATATTTAAATCCTCTAAGATAATGACATCGTAGGTGCGACTCAACTGCAGGGTGACTTTATGAGTCCAATCCGCTTTGCGATTCCATATTTGTTCATATAGCCTTGCCAAAGCGAGCCGGGCTTTACGCTGATTGTTCGACCCGGGTTGGGTGCGGCTTAAGCGCCGGTGCAGCCGGTTTAACCTTTTCTTGGCTTGCCGGTAAAACCGCTGGTTTTCCCAGTGTTCCGTTGCACTGACTAGAAAATGGGATGCGGACATATCATACGCCGCGATCTTCTCGTTGAGAACTCGCTGCTTGGGTTTCACAGCGAGGTCGCGCTCAATTAAGATACTCACGTAATATTTGTCCGTTTTGGTGCGACTCAGGGTCACACTACGGATCGGGTCGGCAATATGGCGTCCATCCCGAAATTTGATAGGGATTTTAATTTTCGGTAACTTGATAGTGCGCTGCTGAAAGTCGACTTTGATATTGTGATTCACATTAATGGTGGAATAGCTCTGCCTCGCTTTTTTGCTTTTAAACTTCGGATACCCTACTTGAGGGGTGCGAAAAAAGTTCCTAAACGCACTAAGTAAATGCTTCCGAGCTTGTTGCAAGGCAATCGAGTCCACTTCTTTTAAAAACTTAAATTCGCTTTTATACTCTTTTTCAGTTTTAAATTTATACGCATTGAGAGCAGCCCGATCTTCTTTATACTTTTCATAGATTTCCTGCCGCTCAGCTAACATTTTATTGTAAATGAATCGGCAACAGCCGAAGGTTTTGTGCAGAAGCGTACGCTGGGCTCGAGTGGGATATAAGCGAAATTTAAAAGCTTTGTGAATCAGCACAGCAAGGACACCCTTGAGCGCACTAGGGCTCAGAATTATTCTGTCGGCCTAGTTTAAATAGGAATTATTGTGTAGAATCAAAGTGAAAGCAGGGTGATTTTTGACCTTACGTCTTTTTACCAGGTTAATTGGCAGCTAGACCGTGAGGAAAGCTTGAGAATCAGAACTGACAGTTTTCACATGGCAATTCATCCATCCCTTGAAAGAGATGGTTTTCGTGCTATATTTTCGATAAGAAAAATTGTTTAGCGTTTTTTCTTTATAAGATCTGCTGTATTACGGCATTTAAAAGCACGTAGAAACATAAGTGCCTCATAATATGCACGTGCTTTAAGTGCAAGACGTGTGTCATCCTCTACGCTATAGATCTTATCAAAAAGGGGTTTGATAGCATTTTTGCTATTAACTTGGAAAATTTGACGGTCTGGTGTCTTATCACCAGGTTTTTTATATTTATTCAGCGTCCACTCATAAATCTCATTAAAGAGATCAGGTTGATATACTTGCAAAATATCCCAAGCAACATTCATCCATAGCGTACCAACATTTCCTTTGATTATATCTCCGTGTGGAAATTTAGATGCGATTAAATGTAATGGGGTTCCTGTAATCCCATGTTGAGCGACACCTACTGGAGCTATCGATCTAGCAATGTCAATTGTTAGTGGAATATCGATTGTTACCTGTTCAATTGGATTACCATGCTCATCATATCGAAAACCGTGTGTTGAACCATTTGCTATTGCAAGTGCATGTGGATGTACATCATTTCTATTAAGCATAGAAATGTAAGTTTTCGCCTCATCGACTGTTGTGATGACCATACCAGACTCATCAGTCTTTCCAATCTCTCCCACTTCACATTCTAGTCCAAAAGACTTATTCCCTATATTATCCTCTATGAATGTTGCCAGTTCAACTGTTATATCGGCATTCTTTTGTAACTGCGCTTCTGTTGTCTTTCCATCTATATCAAAGAGAAAAGATGCGTCAATTGCGAAAGAAGTATAACCGGCGTTAATTGCTTCCTTAAGAAGATCTTTTGCATATTTAATGTCTTCTGGGGTATCTTTTTTCACCGTTGTATGATCAGCATGGATGGAAAAAAAGGGCCAATCGACAATTTCAGCAGCTTCTTTAATCATTTTCGCAAAAGAAGTAGGAGTATGTCCTGTATATCCCTTGTTTTGGTTACACTCGGAAGCAGCTAATTCAAAGATGATTGCAGAATTCATATCCTTTGCTGCTTGAAAAATACCTTCAACTACTCCAATACCGACACGTGTATTGCATGCTAATAATATTGATTTATTTCCTTGAACACTTTCAAATATTTTTGCACCAGAAATGGGCTCCATTCTCAATCACCTTAAATAATAAATTGTGCAAGAAAGGGTAAAGCTACACCGCTCAACATGCTTAACTTACTGCCATAAGTAGCGAGGTAGAAATTAAGGTCTCTGGCTACATTTACCCTTTGACTCATACCATAAATTACTCCTTTATTGCCTTCTTTAATAGATACAGTAATAATTTTTGCACCAAAAGTTTTTGGTTGGACTTGTATCCACCAAGCATCACCGATCTGTAATAGATTTGCGAGAATACCAGCAACATCTTCTTCTTCATCAGACACGATTTTCAATTCTTCTGATTCAATCTCACTGCCTTCACTTTCATCTAATTTAAGAGAACAGGAGAGTTCATTGGGGATCATATCGTCTCGAGCAGTTACCATGTGAAGTTGTACTGGTCGTTTTTTGTCCTTAAATTCAACGGACTTATTGAGGACAAATGTCAGAACTCTTAGCGGCTTTACTGTGCCTATGTGAGTTGCTGGACAGCCAATTCTTACAAATAAATCCTTTTCTTTGAAATCTTCGAGATTCTCAACTAAAGCTACAATGATTTGGTCTACTACCTCAAAAATTTCTGGTATTTCTTTGATTAAAAGTTTAATTATTTTCCCTAATACTTCTGCAGAAATCCCTGAATCCATGCCCGTAGCTAAGAAGCTTTCAATTCCATCAGTTAGTATTATCTCTTCAATTTCATTTTTATAAATTTCTTTAGTCATAACATCTGGGAAACGCTCCATTAAGTAGGTTAATAGCAGGATCTTCTCACGTGCTCGTTCTGTTCTTGTAGTGAGGTCATAACTAGCTTCGTAATCCTCTTTCAGGTTCGTTTTTATTGCAGCAGTCCATTCGTCAAAACGAAGTCGAGTTGCGGGATCTAAATACGCAAGTGTGCTATCTGTAAGGAAATTATCCAGAATTGCAGGTATTCTTGTTGGTTTATAAAAGCCAATTAGTCCACCAGGATGAAATGCAGGTTTTTTAGGCACACGAATTAGAGTCGTGATTCCTATAGCTACTAATGCTAATGCAAAAGATAAAACTACGAGATTTAATCGTAGTTTTTCTTCATTAATATCCAAACTGTCTCTTATTAGATCGTAATAGATCCAATAAATGGCGAAAGCCAGAAATGTTAGATAAGATAGAGCTGTCATAGCTACTATCAAAAGTGAATTGATAAATGATCTATTTATTCCTGCATTGGTCTCTTTGAAGCCTTGAACTGAATCTACAGGTAAACCTGATTTCGCCATCTTTTTAACTGCATCTTTGAATCCTTTAACTAATAAAGATGCATTTAATGCGAATAATAATGAGTTTATTGCTAATAATGTATAAAAAATGGCTGCAACTAGAACAAATACGTTAATGTCCGAAATTGTTGGGTCTCCTTTCGGATTAAATTTACCCATAGCAAGAAAAAATAGTACTAAAATAGGTAAAATAGTCATAAGAATGTAACCATAACCTCTACAATATCTATTTAGAAAAGTACTTAGTTTTGGTTCAGATATCTCCTGAGACATCGAAGTCAACGCTCCATATTCATTGTTAAATTGTTTAATTACAATAGAAGATTGAGAAACTTGTTAACTAGTCTCTCTAATCACTTAATTAAATTTTATTTTAACTCAGTTATTGAAGAAATAGGGCTTTCTTGACAAAGGTAGTAATTATTAGTGAAAAAATCTTTGAATTCAAGTACAGTTTTTCCAGATTAGCTTTGTTTTGATCGAGTGTGATCATATGGAAGAAAAAACGGATGTAGCTATAATTGGTGGCGGACCGGGAGGATATGTCTGTGCTATTCGCTGTACTCAACTTGGTGCAAAAGTTATTCTTATTGAAAAAGACAAAGTAGGTGGAACCTGTCTTAATCGCGGTTGTATTCCAGCTAAAGCTCTTGTAGAATCCTCAATAAGATATAAACAAATGAGAGAAGCCAAAAAATTTGGATTATCTGCAACCGAAATTAATTTCAACTATGATGCCATACAAAAACGTAAACAGAGAGTTGTTGGTCAGATTGTTAAGGGAGTAGAGTTCCTTCTACAAGAGAATAAAATTAAGGTTCTAAAAGGGACTGGAAGTTTTATTGATTCTAAAACCATCAAAATAACGGGTGGTGATGAGGAATATATTATTAAAGCAGATAAAATCATCATAGCTACAGGAAGTAAACCGTTTAAAGTACCTATTCCTGGAATTGATGGTAAAAATGTTATCACTAGTAAAGAGCTTTTAGAATTAGATGAAGTTCCCGAGTCAATAATTATTATCGGTGGTGGGGTTATAGGGGACGAATTTGCCTGTATTTTAAGTACATTTGGTGCTAAAGTGACAATTGTTGAAATGCTTCCTCAGCTCATCCCTTATGAAGATGAAGAAATTGCAATTGAATTAGAAAAGGCTTTTAGACGCCAGAAAATAAAAGTCAATACCAGTTGTCGAGTTACCAAGATTGAAGACGATGAAACAGGTCATAAGCTTGTAATATACCTTGATAAAGAGGGTAATGAACAATACGTTACAGCCCAGTATGTTCTTTTGTCAGTTGGTCGAATTCCTGAAATTGATGGCTTAAATCCTGAAGCAGCAGGGATCAAAGTAGGAAAAAGGGGTATTATCGCCAATACCAAATTAGAAACCAATGTAGAAGGAATTTATGTTATTGGAGATTGTATTGAATTTCCCCATCCTATGCTTGCATATACTGCAGCTCAAGAAGGAGAAATAGCTGCTGAAAATGCTCTTGGTCATGGTCCAAAAGAAATGGATTACCGTGAAACTCCCTCTTGTATTTTTACAGATCCAGAGATCGGATCAACAGGATTAAGAGAAAAAGAGGCAACAGAAAAGGATATGAATGTTCTTATTGGCCGATTTCCATACAAAGGAATAGGTAAAGCAGTTATTCATGGAGAACCTAGAGGATTTGTTAAAGTAATCTTAGACGCAGACACACATGAAATTCTTGGTTGTCACATCATTGGTGCACATGCTACAGAATTAATTGCAGAACCAACTTTGGCAGTGAAGAAAAGACTTACTGCTGAAGATATTATTGAGACTCAGCATTGTCATCCTGTATTTTATGAGATTCTAAAAGAAGCTGTGTTAGATGCTCTAGGGAGAGCAATCCATAAATGACATAATAATTAAAAGATTACTAAAAACGCATTGAATATTTCTCTTTCCATTCTAAAATACGAAGCCTGAAGACAATATTTAGTTGAGAATCAACTATCATTCTACAAAGCAGATTTTCTGGAGTAAGCTGTGATGTTCGACAAATCTCTGATTGAAGCAATTTTGGACAAAGCTCAAGTAAAAGGGGTACAATATGCGGATATACGTGCTGACAAGATCTTTTATACTCGTACTATTATTGAAGATGGCAATCTTGAACATATTGAATCACGTAAAAGAATTGGAGCAGGGATTAAGGTTCTTTATAATGGAGCTATTGGATTTTCTGCAACCACAAGATGGGGAGATCAAGCAGCATTAGAGGAAATTCTCGAACGTGCTATTCGATATGCAAAAGCGTCTGCAAAACAAACTAAAAATCCTATCACCTTTGCGCCTGTCAAAGTTTGTCAAGATAAGTATGCTGTGATAGAAAAAATACCTCTAAAGACTCTTTCAGTTGAAGAGCAAAGTGAAATAATGGTCGATTGCTGCAAGTGGATGCAAGTATCCGAAGAAATAAAAAAAACTACAGCTAACGCTCATACTGATTGTCGAGATGAAGTATTTGCGAGTACTGAAGGGGCATATATTGAATCAACTAACAATCGGTGTTCTTTAATTGTAACCTGTACCGCAATGAGTTCTGGACAAATTCAACAATATTTTAAGCGGACAGGAGGAAGTGGTGGTTGGGAACTTGCTGCTGACCATCCTTGGGAGAAAATATGTGAACAACTTGCAAGAGACGCGATTGCCTTAACAAAAGCTCGTAGTGTAGAAGAAGAAAAAACAACAGTAGTACTTGACCCCGAGTTTAATTTTTTGATGAGTCATGAGATCTGTGGACATCCAGCTGAAGCTGATCGCTGGTTAGGTTGGGAATCAGCATGGGCTGGTCGAGCATGGTGGTCCGATAAATTAGGAAAGAGAGTAGGCTCGGAGATAATGAATGTTAGCTGTGATATGACAATTAAAAGAAATGCTTCTTATACAAAATATGACTCCGAAGGTACTCCTACACGTAAAACGTCTATAATTCAGGATGGAATTCTTGTAGGCGCTCTTCACAGTCGTCAAACTGCTGCTGAATTTGAAGTTGAACCAACAGGGCATGCAATGGCTATGGGGTCGTGGTTTTTACCTATTGTGCGAATGGGGAATACATTTTTTGAACCAGGTGATTGGAATCCCGAAGAGATAATTAGAGATACTAAAGAAGGAATTTATGCTGTGGGGGCTACACGCCCCTCAATTGATCAACGTCGAGTGTCTTGGAAAATTGGATCACAAAAAGCCTATCGTATCAAAAATGGGGAATTAGGAGAATTATTACGCAATGTAACCGTTGGTGGCGAGTCTACTGACTTCTTTCCCGCAATTGATGCTATTGGCAATGATCTTGAACTATTTATCAATCCTATTGCCAATTGTTACAAAGGATTGCCTGGACAATTATATT
>JAEOTF010000052.1 GCA_016840025.1 Candidatus Hodarchaeota archaeon | reverse complement strand
ATTCAACCTAGTGAAGTCCAACCTTTGATTCAACCTAGTGAAGTTCAACCTTCGACTCAGCTTGAGGATATTCCTGCCCCGAGCTTATCCAATACTGAACCGTTAGAACCATCTATCCCCACAGAGATGGCTCTAGGTAGGGACTATTTTGCTGCAGGGATTTTTATCTCAACACTTCTTCAACAAGCAACGGACATCTACGTTTCGCGGAAAGAAAACACTATTACTCTAGAATTTGACCGAGGAGCTGTAAGTTTCGATCTCATTAATGATCGGCTTGATAATTTCAAGACTCAGAGGATTCCCCTTGATGATACACTTGTACGTCAGGCTCAAGAAATGGTAAACAAATTCCTTTCAAAAACAACATAGTATCATCCTAGGTAGTTTTTGAGGGAAGTAGCTTATTTCTTCATTTGTAGAACTAGATCTTTACTTCTGATCTTGATCGTACTCATCTCTTCGGTGAAGAGGCGAATCAGACTATCACTGGTGGAAACGATGCCGACAAGTTCGGTGGGCTGGCCATCAACGATATCAGGCTCGGGGGCAATTAAAATTTCGGCTTTATCACGAATAAAGAGCCATAAGCGGAGGGGATGTTGCGCCGAGGGCTTTTTCATGCGAATGGTCCCCGAAGTCAAGAGTTTTCTTAAACGTGCTTCTGGAATTTTATCCCAATTACCGATAAAGGTGACACGGGTACGGGCGGGTAATTTGGAGGCCAATGTGAGGGTTTGGAGTTCTGGAACGAGCATCACGGCATCCAGTTCATTTTTAGTGCGTCTGACGAGATCCCGCATGAACAGAATCACACTACTTTCCCCCACGATGGGATACGTCCCGGCGAGCCCTTCGAGTTCCACCGCCCGGGAAGCATCGAAAATCGTTTCCAGGTTCTCTTTAGTGGATTTCATTTTAAAAATAATGGCCGAAATAGGTTCATCAAGCGTGGTAGCAAGGGCATCAAGAGTGTGAGCAGCAGCATCCTCAAGACCTTTGAGTGCAACTGCAGCCTTGGCTGCAGCAACGGCCTGCAGTTGATGGGTGGTGGTGGCTTGGGCATGGGCAACAGTGGCGAAAGTTTCTTCGGCAGAGTGCTGTGCGGCAAGACAAGCATCGATATCCGCGTCAATCGCGGTGAGACCGAAAATAGTGGCATCAAGACGGGAACTAGTGGATTGATAGAGCTGGGTAAAAGCATCCTGTTGGAGATCTCGCCAAGAGTCAAGGACATTAGAGAGGGCAGCACCCGACTCCACGATATTTTCCATATTTCTGTTAAAATTGATAGTAGAATCTTCCAAAGCAGAGTTAAAGGTTTCTAGTGATTGAGAAAGGGTCTTTTTTGTTGTATCAATGCCTTCCACAACAGCTTTCTCGGTTTTAGTAATTGTGTTTCCTTCAAGTTTCTCAACGCTTTCTTGGGATCTCTCTATAATTCCTCTAACTTCTGAGGTGGATTCTTTTTGTAGCTTTTCAAAATTATTTTTCAAGTTAGAGACGATTTTTAGTACCGTAGGACGTAGAATTCCCCTTACTTCACTTTCCATCTTGTTTTGGGCATTTTTAAGGCTTATTTCTAACTCTTCTTTACGTCTTGCATATGTACTCTCAACCTCTTCAATATATGATTGAATAGCACTTATTGCTTCCAGTGTTTCTTTTTTTCCACTGAAAAGCCGTCTTCCATCAATATCTCCATAAAGAAAGGATAATTTTTCAGTGGCGGACTCAAGATTTTTATGGGACAGCTGAGCGAAGTCAAAGACCGCCTTACAGTTCGTTATAAGGTTATCTAGAATGCTAAGTTTTTCATCTACATTATTAAGTGCTTTTAGGTGATTCTGGCTTATTTGTGTAAAATTTTCACTGATTTCCTTCGATTTTCTTTCAATACTTTCTTGAAACGTAACAAAATGATTCATGCTATTTTGTTTCGTAGTTTTGAGGGTTTGGAAAGTCGTCTCAAATGTTTTTTTCATATTGACCAATGAGCCTCTAATCTCGTCAGTTAAGGAGCTAAGTAGATCTTGTACTTGGGTTACTAGTTCATGTCGTGCAATCATTGAAGTTGTGTGCAAATTTGAATGCACTTCTCTTAATACTTGGTTTGAGGCCTCTACTGAAGTATGGATGTGTTCATCAAGTGCTTTCTCGAGTTCCCTGAGTTCTAGAATCATTTTCTCCTTTGAGTCACTGAAGCCATCTAGCCCCGTTTTTAAGGCTGTAGTTATATTTTGAAAACCATCCTTCAGTTTTGAGAGATCTTCCTTCCATGTAGCACTTTCAGTTATGTCTATTGCAACTTGATTAATAGATACATCAACCTTATTACTTATCTCGCCAAATAAGGTGCTTAGTTGTGACTTTGTTGTTTCAAGTTGAGCTTTTATTGAGTCAGAAATATTTAGTAGGGTTACAGGATCAAATTCTAGCGTATGTGCCCGTAAAAAAGGTTCTAAGGGAACAAAGCGTGTAATAATTCCAGGGATCTTCTTCAAAAGCCCTTGTTTCTCGAGATCATTTATAGCTTCAGCGGCTTCCAATACATGGACACCGCTTTTTTGACTTAATTGCCCTAATGTAGCAGTGCCAATCCCCATCGCGGCAATATAAACCTTAGTTTGCTTCTCTGTAAGTCCTAGAATGGTTGCAATACTTTCCATCGCTTCCTGTGAAACCTTCACTCCTGACAATGAATCCACCAACTAATATCTAATAAAAAAAATATTATTTATATCTAATTAACTTAGCTCCAGAAATAATGTAAGGCTTTGGTATTGGGTAACTTGTTGTGAAACAGAAACTCCGTAATCACAAAATATAAGAGGGCGTCCCAGAGGAATTCCAAGCATTTAAGGGTGGGCTTGACCTTATCTTTCAAATGTAGAATTTCTTTTTGAAGAAACTAATGCTTTATTACAATTAGAACTAACTTCAGATCACAAGGGACGTTTTTGATACCATTGAGATATAATCTAACGCGTAGTGGTTGTAACGTTAGAGGTATCTTGTTCTTTATAATTTGAACGATGTACTTTTGAATTAACAGAGCGTATTAATGGAATATAGAGAATTATTCAGGTTGTATTTCAACATATTTGATTAGATTTCCCTTCCTAAAGTCCTAAAACTCTTCGATTCAGTTACTGCTTAAAGGAAGTGATCTACTAACGATTATTAGATAAAAAAGTCTTTAGTCGCTTTTCCTCCAAAGTGGATTGAAAAAGACTAACCTTTATATGGCACTTTTATGGAAAGTTAATAATTCCATACACTACTATAGAGCTCTTTATGCTTCCAATGAAGTTTTTTGAAAGAGTATATAATTTCATAAATAAAATTATCTCAAAATAGGTACGTTAGAACGTTATTAGTGCCTTAAACAAAGAGAAAGACAAAAAGTCGGAGTTAGCTTTGAAATCTCTCCAAACAGGACACGAAGATGAAATGTCTGCTCTAGTTCCCTCTCTTCATGATCTAAATTTAGATGAACAGATTTTTTATTCTATGAGATTTGATATGGGACCTTCTATGAATTGTGAGACGTGTCCTTGGGTTCCTCTCTCTAACTTTTTATTCCATCACTCATCATCAATTCCATCATCTATTCAGAAACCTATTACTTCCCTTCCAAGGCTATGTCCTTTTAGAAAACGAAAATGTGAAGGGGCAACCACTATTTCTAAGCCAACTATTCCTTATTCACGGGGACAGCTTTTCCGCTTATTTTGGGATACGTCAGGGATCTTTGTTACGCGAAACACCGATATAGGGCCTACCTACTTATTACATATCGACCTAGATTTCCTTAATGTAGCTACTGATGAAATTGAAACGTTTTTCACACGCCAAGGAATTTTTTATTCTGTTATTACTGGACAGAACGATGAGACTCCTCATTCACTTTATGGTCCTCTGCCCGTAGCTTCTACCCCTTCTCATCTTGCATTTGTATATTTATTTGAAACAACAGATGAAAAACTTAAGGATCTTCGTAGTTTAGGTCAGACATATGTTATTATAGCTTTCCTCTTTGCTAAAGAGTTGGAAGAGTATCTCCCGAGACGGAAAATACTGCAAGAAACTTTTAAAGATATTTTTAATCCAATTAACACTGTTGATTTGCTTGATACGCGCCTTTTAGTAAAATTAAAGACAAGACTCTTACTTTGCACCATTTGTGTGAATTTCCCGTTTTATCGCTTAGAATAGGGATATAATAAAAAAGAAAAAGGATAATTTCAGTGCAATTTTATTCTTTTTAGCGTTTGTTTGATACTCCCAAGCAAGAGGCAATTGCAGGAGCTAAAGCAAGCAATAAACCCCCAAAAAAATTATCTAGGATAAAATCTCCATCTATAGATACTTCTAGATCCTCAATTAACATGCATAGTATTTCTCCCGTGAAAATGCCTTCGTTATTTAATTTTTGATATTTGGTACCACATATTATATAGGAATTATTCGGCAACTCTTTAATCCTTGACTTCTGTCTTTTATAAGCGGAATACTATACATAATGATATGAGTTCTAATAGAAGCGCTAAACTCACTGAGAACCCCGAGAATCGAGATAAATTTCCTCCGAGAGTGCTGAGACTAGCAAAACGAATGAATCTTGAGCCCCATCAGGTCAAGGATAAACTCTTCCAACTCTATTGGGGTGACGAGTTACGTTTGAGAGCTATTGCAAGGAAGTATAATATTTCTTATAGTTCTCTTCGAGATATCTGGAAGGATTTAGACATTCCCTGTCGCAAAGGCGGAAAACCTGTCACTGACCAGAATCGTCTGACCATTCATTACCCCAAAGTTGCTAAAGAATGGCTTCTTGAAAAGAATGGCGGTCTGAAACCCGATCAAGTGGCTTATGGCTCTGATAAGAAATACTGGTGGGGTTGTAGTGTCTGTGGTAACGAATGGAAAGCAACAGTGGGAAGTCGTACTTGTGGTGGCTGTGGTTGTTCTGCATGTGCGGGGAATGTGGTGACTGACCGGAATCGGTTGACTGCCCATCCGTGCTGGAAAACCCTTCAACACGAATGGGACTATGAGAGCAATCCTAAACCCCCAAAAGCATATGCATCGGGATCACGTGCTCGGGTGAATTGGGTCTGTCCGAAACCCGACTGCGGTTATAAATGGCTGGCCATAGTCCAGCGCCGGACACGTGCAAAGCATCCTACAGGTTGTCCCGCATGTGCGGGAAGAGTGGTGACCGATCGGAATCGGTTGACCGTGTGTTGCCCTGAGGTCGCTAAGGAGTGGCACCCTACAAAGAATAAGCCTCTCGAAGCCAAAGATGTGTCCATTGGCTGTGACAAGACGTTTTGGTGGTACTGTGCCGTCTGTGGCCGTGAGTGGAGAGCGAGACTTGCTGATCGTGTGAAACCTGTCATGACTGGGCACGGTCGAACGTATATTCGGGCACGAGGTTGTCGGGACTGCGCTTTAGCGGATACACTTCAGTTCCACCCTGACTACTGGCGTCCCTGGCAGGACTTTTGTGAGACTCTCGCCAAGCGGATTTATTCTGACATGCAGGTACTGATGCAATATAAGGGTATCAAAGGCATCAATCCAGATATTATCGTCAAAGACTGCACTGGAAGAGTTGTCGTGATCGTTGACGCAAAAATGAGTGGTCATGCCACGACTCCTCTAATGGATGATGTTAGAAAATATTCTCCTCACTGTCCACGCCTAGAATTCTGGTGTTTCAGGAATTCTCCAAGATTTCTCGATATCAAGACAATTACAGACATTCCAGTGAAATTTTACCTGCCCTACCAACTTCTCGCTCGAGTCATAGACAACAAAATGAGAACTATGCTGACAGAAGCTTTTCAACAACTCCAAAGAGAAAACCAGCAGTTTATTGACAAGTTTTCAGCATTGCAATCGAGGAATGGTGTCACGTCAATTCTTGACTTTCTTGACACATAATCTCTTTCTCCCTCCTTTTTTATATTGCCTATAATCTCCCCTACTCCTTTTTTTACCTCTTGCTTGACGTTTCTTATATTGATGAGTGTGGTTCTACTAACATTTCTGATCAAGAGTATTTAAACGACTCAAGAAAAAGAATATGAATGGACAGAGGATGAGGACAGCAAGTATTGTAGTTTAGACCTCAACTAATCATCACTTCTTTTATCTTAACTATTACTTATCATACTCCTTCTCTCCCTATATCCTATCTCTTATTAGAAACACCCAAGCATGATGCAATTGCAGGAGCTAATGCAATCAATAAACCCCCAAAAAACTTATCCAAGATAAAATCTCCATCTATAGACACGTCTTGTCCCTCAATTAACATGTATAATATTTCTCCTGTGAAAATACCAAAATCACAGACAAACCATAACAATATAAACAGTATCGAAATCATGCCGACTCTTTCAGCATCACTTCTCTCTATCCAGAGCGACGCTCCAAAACTGGCAATCAAAGAAACTAATAACCAAAGAAGAGCTATTACAAGGTTTTCAAGGCGTGGAGATTTAAGAATTCCCTCTGATGAAGAGACATCTATTTCTTGAAGAAAATATATATGCAATAGATAGCCAATTGCACTAAAGAGGAATGCTCCAAGACAAACAAGCATCATATCTTTTCCTTTCATGGTTCCTGCTTCCTTTTATGTTGTGAGTCCGATTTTTATTTTTATTTATTGAAATTAGAAAATTTTTCTTAGTTTATAGTGGAAAATCTACTTCACTTATTTTTTTTCTTGAGAATATTCTTGGTACGCAGGCTTGTTCATAAAAGTGACTCTCTATAAATTAATTTGATATAATTTAATAACAAAATCAATATCTATTCAAAACCCCAAATATATTATAAAACCGCTAAATAATTGAATGAGGGTTGTCGTTGCAGGAAGAACTGTTTCATGACACAAAAAAACTTGTTCGTGAAACGTCTCCATTTCTTATACTTACTACATCAACGGAGATTATTGCAGGCTATTTACTTATGTCCTCAGGAGTTATTGAGCTATTACCAGGACTCCTTGTTTTGATTCCAGGCTTAATGACCCTAAGGGGCAACATCTCATCCAGCCTCAGTCAGCGTTTAGGATCAGCGGTACATTTAGGACTTATACCTTTTCATGTAGGGTTTAATAGAGAACTTTTGACCAATAAGGAGCTACTGGAAAACATCAAAGCGACTTTTTGCTTGAATGGAGCGGTTGTTTTTGTTATTGCAACTGGCTCTTTTGGCTTTTGTCAGATCTTAGGATTTAATTCCATCTCTTTGTTGGGTTTAATCGTGATTGCATTACTAGCTGCGTTGATCGGTGGTGTTGTTCAGATGAGTGTGACGATAGGCGTTGCAATTTATGCCGCTCGTCATGGGCTGGATCCAGATAACATAACCATCCCAATTCTCGCGGCTATCGGAGATATTCTCACGATTAGTATATTACTGATAATTGTACATTTAGCAATCTTCGTAGATGGTTATCTCCCTTTTCTATAAGAGGTTATTTCAATGGTTGAGCAAGAAACGTTCTATCAAGCCCAGAAAATTGTAAGAGAATCTTTACCCATTCTCCTAATAGTTAGTCTCTTCGCTCTGATCTCTGGATCCATTCTTGAAAACTCATCTGATGTACTAGAGGCGCTTCCGATCTTATTAGTCGCTGTGCCAGGGTTTATGAGTCTTGGAGGAGATTTAGGAGGAATTTTTTCTGCACGACTCACTAGCGCCATGCACCTCGGTGAGTCCATCTTTTGGAAATCAATCACCAGCTATCTTGGAATTTTAATCCTTTCTACGTTAGGATTTGGTTTGATTGGGACAGTTTCGGTGATTCTGGATCTTGCTTTAGGAGAAAATCATGGTATTGCGCTTTTTTTTGCTATTCTTATTGCAGGAACCCTGACAGTGACGTTGACCTGTTTTTCTGGGATTATCACGGCCTACATCACATTTCAGCGAGGTTTGGATCCTGATAATTTTACAGCACCCATCACAACCACGGTGGGAGATGTGAGTGGGATCATTCTTCTAACATTTGTAATTCGTTGGACTATTATATAGCAATTCAAAAAGTACTATTATTTAAAATTATATCCATTAATTATTCCCCAAAATCTTCTCTATTTCTGAAACAGACCAATCTTCAACCTTTTTTCTAGACCTTTTTTTAGTGAATGATATGTGTCGGTGGCGTGCTTAGGTGTATTGCTACTAACTGTAATATCCAATGGGTAATAATCTAACTAATAATTCGATATGGTGTAGCATAATTAGTAGTTAATCTCCCCAAGTCAGGAAAACTCGTTTATTTTTTCCATTATTCGCTGTCTAAGCCATTCTAAGGCTTCTTCGAGATTGAATCCAGATTTAGCAGAAGTAGGAAAGATAGCGTAACTGTGAGTCGTTACTTTATGGAGATCCAACGCCCGTGCAACATGCCCCGCCGAAGCAGCACCTTCTAAATCCTGTTTATTGGCAAGCACGAGAATAGGAATTTCCTTGACTGCCTTATTGTCAATAACAAACCGCCACAGTTCTTGTTTAGCCTCATCAAAGCGATGATGGGCAGCTGAGTCAACAACGTAAATCACTCCCATTGAACCAGACATATAGGATGTCCAAAGTGCATCACGAAAGGTGACTTGCCCTCCAATATCCCAACAAACGAACTTTACAGAACCACCTGGTCCTTCGCTCTCAAATTCATCGACATTCATCCCTAAAGTTCGTACAGTTCGATCGTCGAAGATCCCGTGAGAGATATGTTTTACAATCGTTGTCTTGCCTGCATGATCTAGCCCTATCCAAGTAACCTTGACTGTACGTTGTTTTTTCGCCAACATTGAACGAAGTCGGTTTATGAATGACATTTTGTCCACACACAGATTGTTCTGGAGTTCACAAAGCTGGCCTGTGAAATACTCTGCTTTACTAAGATTCTAGAGCTAGGTATCTTATTGGGGAAGGTAAAGGGGTAGTGTATTGTTATGCTAGCTTTTCGGATTTTTATCTTCTTCTTAGATTCTTAACGGATTCTTAAAGTTGTTTTATGTCGGTATAGTTCATATCATCAAAATTACCAAAGGTGTTCTTTATAGACTAATAGCACAATTTTGACCTGCGAATTAGCCAACTATTCGTTATTAGCTTCAAAATTCGCAAAAACCCTTAAAATTGCCATTATAAGATTAAAGTCAAGAAATTATGTCCAAAAAAATTTATAGGAATAGGCACTTATCTAACTCCATCCAAGATGAAAAATCTAAAATGTTAGTTTTAAGAAGAATATAAAATAGTGTTAGAATTCATAAAAAACGACAAAGAAAAGAAGAAAAAGAAACATAGGTGTCCATACTCATGGAAGAATGGGATTTAGTTATTATTGGAGCAGGAGCAGGTGGCTTATCTGCAGGAATCTATGGTGCTCGAGCAGGTCTTCGTACAATAATATTAGAAGCAGTAACAGCGGGCGGACTCACTGCTATTGCGCCTCTAGTTGAAAATTACCCTGGATTCAAGGAAATCAAAGGAATAGAACTAATGGATAAAATGAAAGAACATGCTTTACATACTGGCGCAACCATACATGAGTTAGAACCTGTTACTAGCATAGATCCCGATAACATGATAGTTACTACTGCTAATACTGATTATAAGGCTCGCGCAATTATTCTTGCCACAGGTTCTGAGCATAAAAAGCTTGGAATACCTGGAGAAGATGAATATTTCGGCAAGGGTGTTAGTCAATGTGCTACGTGTGACGGAGGACTTTTCAAAGGTAAAAAAGTCGCAGTTATTGGTGGAGGTAATACTGCTGCTATAGAAGCACTTTATCTTGTATCACTTGCCAGAGAAGTTCATCTTATCCATCGTCGAGATGAAATGCGTGCTGAAAAAGCCCTTCAGGAAGATTTGATGAAATCAGGAGTGATCTTTCATTGGGATACCGTAGCTAGCGCAATTGAAGGGAAGAATGAGGTTGTTTCACGTCTACAATTAAAAAATGTTAAAACAGATGAAGAAAGTAAACTACGTGTTAAAGGTGTGTTTGTGGCCATAGGAGAAGAACCACAAAGTGCCTTAGCCAAGGAAGCGGGGATCAATGTAGACAACAAAGGCTTTATTGTTGTAGATCAGAACCTGATGACTAATAAGCCAGGAATTTATGCAGTAGGCGATCTTAAGGGTGGAGTTCTCCAAACTTGCGTAGCAGTAGGTGATGGAGCTACAGCAACTGTTAATGCTTATTTATACATTAAAGGCGGTTGGTACGGCAAAGGTGAGATAGGTAAAAACGAAAGCTCATAATATTCTCCAATCTTAAGACTCTGTCAAGAGAAATAACTAACAATTAGCAATTCTCTTAGCAAAATGGTATCAACCTGAAATTTTAGAGGTATAAAAATTCAAAAGCAAATTGGATTAGTAGAAGTTAGATTTATGTAATTGGAAGAGTTTTCGTTCGTTTTCCATATAGTGCCAAATGTGGCTTTGTTGATATTTATTTGAAAATATTTGAGCCAAAAGGAAATGGTAAGGTGATTTCCTTGACTTTGAGCAGTTTCAACTATATAAAAAAAGATTGAGATTCATAAAAACCTAAGAAAGATGAGAAAATAAATTAGAGGCTGTGTATATGGTAGTTAAGATAGCAGGCGCTGGAATTGCAGGTCTTACTTGTGCAATAAATTTGGCAAAGCAGGAAAAAGAAGTCATAGTATACGAAAAAAGGAACAGAATTGGAAGAAAAAGACCTGATTATCAAGGATTTTACAATTGGTTTGAGAAGAAATACGACTTTAACAATCTCCAAGAGTTAACATCGAATTATGGGGTTTCTGTAAAAGAAGTTGTGTCATTGAAGAGAATCCGACGGTATTCTCCAAATTTACAGGAAAATATAGTCACCAATCATGATAAGCCAGTTATGTTTGTTGTAGAACGAAGTACGAGAGAACATTCGATAGAAAGCCAACTCGCGAATTCTGCGCGGGAAGCAGGAGTTAAAATTGAATTTAATTCCCCAAAAAAACCGTTTGAAGTGGACATATTGGCTACAGGCGCCTTTAGAACTAACGGACGCGGGATCGGCGCATTGTTTGATGATACAAATTTGAATCAGGAAGAGATAATTATCTGTAATAATCAAGAATATTCTCCTGGTGCATATATGTATGCAATACCTGCTGGGGGAAAGAAGGCGATGGTGATAAGCTGCTGTTTGTGGCCAGAATATTATAATTCACTACGAGAACGATATGAAAGGGGAGTTAAAGAATTTCCACCAATTAAAAACGTTATAGATGGAGCAACGCGCCTATATAGCTATTCTGGGCGAGGAGCAATTGGAAAAACGAATACAGCTGAAAAGAAGGGGTGTTTTTATATTGGTGAAACTGGGGGATTTATGGATGCCTTATGGGGGTTTGGAATGGCATTAGCAATGGGGTCTGCATATTATGCTGCAAAAGCAATAATTGAACAGAGATCTTTTGATAGCCTATGGAGACCTGCATTACAATCTTATATAGAAATACAACTTAGACGAAGAGCTCTTTTTGATCGATTAAAAAATGACGGGCTTAATAAAATATTTGCACGCTACCCAGCAGAAATAACACTCTCGAATTTCCTTGATTTCTATAAGATACGAAGATTACCATTTCTCCAACGTATGAAAATTAACTTAGTTGCATGGAAAGATAGGAAAAAGTATGCGTTTTAATTACCGCCATCTTCATTATTATAATAGTTGAATTCATTATAAGCTTTATAACACCCTAAAATACTCACGATTTGCGTGTAATGGGATGATTCAATTAGGTGCAGAATTTGGATTCAGACTAATAAATTAGGGAAATGGTTCTTTGTGTTCTTACGCTTTTATTGAAGTTCAACAAGATCCTGACAAATGAAACTCACTCAAATAAAAAGGATGGAAAATAGGATCTCCGTTGGGTTGATCCTAACTCTTTGAAGCTAAAGTAGGCATATTAGATGGTGAGGTATCGACTGATTGTTTTAATGGGACAAGAACCACAGGATCCGCACACATAATAGTAAAGGCTGCACCTCCAGCGGGGTTAACTATTGTACGGATCATAAACAAAAGAGCTACAAAATAAACTATAGCTGCAGGTGGATTCGTCATTTGTTCAAAAATTATAAGCGCCATTGGGGCGAGAATAAGTTCAATAAAAAATGCCACTGTAATACTTAATGATGCCCGTTTTTTCCGTAGAGCAATCCATTCATTTCGTTCTGCCTTTCCATTAGCATATAAACGCCATCCGAACAAACCTGCTACCGACATTTGAATTAGACCAGTCAGAATAAGCAAACCTTCTGAATATACGTTTATGGAGCCATAGATAAATATGCCGATGGTTCCACCCAACCACACAAGGCGATTGTTTAATTTAATTCCGTATAATTCCACCAGTAGTAAAACGTAGATGAATATTAGGAAAGCCACGCTAATTTTCACCAAAAACCACCACACGGGATCGTGAGAACCACCATCATAATCATAATCCAATCCTTCAAATCCCCGTATTAGAAACTGAATAGCTGCCATTACAACGAAGCAGAAGGTAAGAAATTGGGCATAATATGCTTTTACTAATACCCGTAACATACCTCGTTTATGGTAAAGTATGAGCAAATAGAGCATCACTATACCGCATAAGATACCTGATAAGATCTGAGAAAAGTGATAACCAGTAATCCAGGGATCTAAATTTTCCATGTGATAAACACCTACTAATGGATAAGCATGTAAAGTCATAGAATTTCTCTATTATTATATGGTTAATCGTTTCTAATAAAAGCTCATACATTATTGAATTAGATGTAAAACATGATTTTTTCTTTAAAAATTGAAGGATTGGAAAAGCTCTAAATCCGAGTTTAATAGTATTTAGTTAATTTCTAATCAGTATTAGAATAAAATGTAGCTCAAAGTTAATAAAACACATAAAGAAGGAATTTTTAGCTTTTTTTTATAATATTTAAATTTATTTTAAGAGAAATAATCGAGTAACAGCGTTTTTCTTAACAAAAGGACTTTACTTCATTTTAATCTCATTTTACAGTCTAAATGGAGTACTTTTTCTACTGTATTTTTACTAACGATAATAAAAAACTTGTTCTTTGATGTGACTAGATTGAGTGAATCGGATTCTATTGGGCAGATTGAGCAAAGTAGTTCCCAAGAAATAAGTTTTGAAGCTCTTAGACAAGGACTTATAGAAGATGACTATGTATTGATTGTTGAAGAAACAGAAAGACAATTACTTGGTGTAGTTACTCAACTTATTCATTCAAAGGGGTCACATAAAGGTAAGATTAATATTCTGGGAGAGCTCAATAAGGCAGGTAAGCTTGTTCGTTGCCGTATCCCACCAACTATTAGTTCAAAGATCATTTCTCCTCCTAAAGGTCTTGTTTCATCTGCTCTTTCTTATGATAAACCTAACGGTTTATGCCTCGGTGAAATTGTAGATGGAGAACCATTTAACCTTCAGCCAAATATTATTTCTCGTCATGCTTTAGTAGCAGCAACAACTGGAGCTGGGAAATCGTATTGCGTAGGTGTATTACTTGAAGAGTTGCTTCAGAAGAATCCAAACAAAGCGGTTATCATTTTTGACGTTAGTGCAGAGTACTGGGGGTTAGCATATAAAAATCCTGAATCTGTTGAAGGTGAATTAGCAAAATATAACCTTGAAACGAAGGGGCTTTGGGAAAAAATAAGCGTATTAAACCCAAAAGAATTAGTTTTATCCAATAAATTTGATCTTAATCGACTAAAATATCTACTAGAACTTACTCCTTCTCAAAATACTGCGCTAGTGAGTATTTTAAAGGCAGAAACACCATTAAATGAATTAATTGAGGAGATTGAAGAAGATACAGATCGAATTCATCCTTCCTCAAAACAAGGCATCATGAGCCGGCTAAGAAGTTTGGAAGCCACTGGTTTATACCGTCCCATCACCCCTGTTCCTCTTAAAAAGTTATTAATAGCCGGTAATGCATTAATCGTTTCCCTTGATCAAATAGATGACGATTGGATTCGCAGTATCATTGTGAAAGACATCTGCTATCAATTGTATAAAGAAAAAACAACAAGTGGAACTGAGCTCGAAGCAGATGTGATCCTAGTAATAGAGGAGGCACATCGTTATTCGGGGAAAGATGGTTCAAAATCAATACTCGAAGTACTGGCTCGAGAGGGGCGTAAATATGGTATTCACGAAATTCTGGTTACTCAAAGACCAAAAGATATAGATGGCGAGGTAATAGCCAACCTCAACACGTTGATCGCCCTAAGAATTAAAAATGATGCAGACCTAGCCAAAATAAAACGAATGGAAGCAGTTGATAATAGTATCATCCAAAAACTCCCCCGACTTGAGAAAGGTGAGGCTGTCATAGTGGGAGAGACTTCTATTGCTAGTCATCCTATTCTGATAAAGGTTCGACCTCGTCAGACAAAACATGTCGATCCTAGAGTTGATCAAATGCCTCCTGACATTCAACAGACCTTTGAACCTCTTGAATCCCCAATAGGGGAAGAAGAGCTTGAATCTCCAATAGAGGAAGAAGATATGCCATCAGCTTTCCCCGTTGGTTTCTCTTCTGTAGAATCACCAACTGTTCAAACACTCGATGACGCCTTAAAAATATTGCATATTATAGTAATGAGTAAAAGTACTGGCCTTGGTCTTTATGATGAAGGTACAGGCGCTATCAAAGTGGAAGTTCAATTAATAGCAGGCTCAATTTCCGCTTTAAAGGCACTTCTTGGTGAAATCGGGAAAGCACCAAAGATAAAAGGGCGAACACGAATCCGAATTCTCCAAGAGGAAGGTTTCCTAATTTGGAGTTGTGAGGGTGAGCTCAGCATCGCCGCACTGCTTCTCAAAAGTCCAGGAAGTAAAGAACTAGAGCGTAGGTTGCGAAATTTTGTCTATGCCTTTGAAAGGCAATTTGAAACCGATCTCAAAAGGTTTTATGGATCAATTGAGCCTTTTAGAGATACACACGCTCTTACCGATCTTTACTTAGGAACAGGATTTTTGCGCCCATTACGAATTTTTCAACAAGAAGGTGACCTTTTAGAGGACGAGAAAATTGTTTTGGATAATATTTTTAGAATTCAACAAGGAATTTCTCCTCAAGAAGGTCAATACCTTGAAGAAATTATTCAGATGACTACCACACGCTTAGACTCTTCCTTAAGTTATAGTAGAACTTTGAATGGACTCATTGGATTGGCTAGAAAACAACTTCTTTTCTCGCCCACTAAGCAAAATCTATGGATTTGGGAACTTCCAGAGATAGAAAAAAGAGAGAAAACAGAAGCATTTGGATCGGAAGAAGAGATTAGAGAACAACAACTTTCAGAAATTGAACAAGAGATCATAGAAGAGTTCCTAATTGAACCTGACAGCGGAGAAGAATTTAAGACAATTAGAGATGCTGCAGGTAAACCCCCTATTGGAACTCAAACTGCTACCTTACAAGAGCAACGAAAACTTACTCCTAAGGAATCTACAGTAAAATGTAGCACAATTAAAATTAAAGCTATTTTGGAAACTCTTGAGAAGCAGCCATCACCCAACCTCCCCGAAGACATTCTAGAAGACATCTTAATACGCGATGTAAAATACGATCCAGAGTTCCGGTCATTTTCACGAACTATACGCGTAGAAAAAATTCCAATCACAGATGTAGAAAAATTTCTCCGCCGTCTAAATGAGACAGGTCATGAACAATTAAGATCACGTTTGAACCCCGCGAAAGGTCCCGTTATTATTCTTCAGTCCGCTGGTGGAAAAAAATCCGTTGTTTCCATTTCAAAAGTTAATGGATTCTGTTTAATTATCGTGGCTAACTAAACTTAAGCTTCTCTAGATTTGCCAACATTCTACTTTAATTTGGTCTGAAAGCACCAGTTAAAAACACGTCACAATAAGGACAGCTTACAGCTACAAAGGTTCTCATAGCAATTGATTTTTTTTATTTCGAATGCTTGACGACAATATGGACATTTCACTTTAAGCACCTATTTTTAATCTTGAAAGTGGAGATTTCTTTATTTCTATTTAAGCTTTCAAATATTACCGATTACTATGCAGTACAGAATTATGGGGTTAGTAAAATGAAAAAAGGGGGAAAATTTGATTATTGATTGTAGCTTATTGCTGAAACTGAAGGGGATCAGTAGCATAGACAGGGATTGCTGCTGCACCCCGTTTTACTTCTACATTTTCTATTTTTAATGCATGAACTAATTCTTTGAATCGATTTCTTATTGTTACAGGAGTGGTTTTCGCTGCTTTTGCTACTTGTTGTTGGGTTCGGCGTTCTCCAGTTCGTACTCCTGCTATATAAAGAGCTGCGGCTGCCATACTCATAGGATTTTTGCCTACTGTAATGCCAGAGCCTTTCGCTTCTCGCAAAATTTCAACGGCTACACTGCGTGTATACATTGTCATATCAAGTTCTTCGGCCAGACGATGGATAAGAGAAGGAAGGTCAGTTTGAGATGGTTTCAAATCTAATTCGCTAATAAGAATACGTACACATCGCCCTAATTCTTTGATATGTACATTTGCAACTTGAGCGATGTCTTTTAGTGTTTGGGGAAGACCCATTCGACGACATGCAAGATACATTGAAGCTGCAATCATTCCGTCTATTGTTCGTCCCCGAACAAGGTTCTCCTTCAGTGATTTACGATATATTAGTGCCGCTGCCTGCGCGGTGTCATCTGGTAGCTCTAATTGACTTTTTATTCTTTTTAATTCTCTTAAAGCGATTCTTAGATT
>JAEOTF010000051.1 GCA_016840025.1 Candidatus Hodarchaeota archaeon | reverse complement strand
TATAGACTCGCTGGATTTTAAATTTGGAGTGCACGTAGTTTCATCCTCACAAAAAGAAAATACTCTTTTGTTACTTACATTTTAAAAAGAATATAAAATTTAGTTAATAACGGTTAAGGTCACATCAGCTACATTTGTTCCGGTTGCACCTGTAAATATAAGACTGTTTACGACTTTTAGAAGGGGATAAGTATCGTTATTTTTTAAAGCACTATCTACTGAGAGTCCTTTCTCCCGAATAAGAGTCATAGTTTGTGAATGGACAATAGCACCGGCAGCGTCAGTATTATCAAATCCATCAGTTCCTATGCTTATAATTGCAATGCCCTCTATATCATCAATCTTTTTTGCTGCTGCAATTGCAAGTTCCTGATTTCGACCACCCTTCCCTCTTCCAATCACCTTTACCGTGGTCTCACCCCCGAAAACAATAACTGCAGGAACAGGGATAGGGTTCATAGACATTTTAACTTCTTTAACGATAGTGCCAAAAAAAGTTCCAATATCTCTGGCTTCGCCTTCTGCCAGAGATGTAAGTAAAAGCGTATTGTACCCCGCCTCTTTTGCTCTCTCTAAAATTGCTGAACAAGATAGTCTATTATTTCCTATGATTTGGTTATATACACGATTAAAAAGCGGGTTCCCTGGCTTAGGAGTCTCGGGAATACGTTCTCGTAAGCCTAGTTCAACTCGTTGTTTAACTGAAGAAGGAATTTTTGACCATAAATTAAATTTGGTGAAAATAGCTGCTACATCCTTAAAAGTTGTGGGATCCGGGCTTGTAGGACCTGAAGCAATACCCTCTAGATTATCACCTATCACATCTGACAATATTAAGCTAATAATCGGTGTAGGTGCAGCGATCTGAGCTAATTGCCCTCCTTTTATAGCTCCAACATGCTTTCGGCAAGCGTTAATTTCATGAATAGTTGCACCACACCGAAGCAGTTCATTTGTTAAACTTTGAAGATCATCTAAAGAGATTCCAGGAGCGGGATCAGGAAGCATAGCGGATCCGCCCCCACTAATCAGACAAATGATTAGATCGTTCTCTTTTGCCTTTTTAACAAGGGATAACATCTTCTGGACCCCTCTAATCCCTTCAGCATCGGGAAGAGGATGTTCCGCTCCAATGAGTTCAATTTTGTCTAGTTTTATGGTATGAGTCTTAGGGACGTTTACACAGCCACTGACAATCTTTTCTGGTGGAATTATCTGTTCAAGTTCACGAGCCATAATTCCACTTGCTTTTCCACCACCTATTATGAATAGCTGACCTTTTTCTAAATTATAACGCTTATTTGCTATGGAAAGTGTTTGAGATGAAACATCAAATGAAACATTCTGTCGGATTAAATAAGCAGAATCCACCGCTTTAATCGCTTCTTCAGCCAGTTTCAAAGCAAAGCGATATGATTTAGTTGTTTTATTATCAAATTGATTTTTTAATAGCTCATCTTGATTCTGAATTACCAATTCATGTCCCCTGCGCATGAATTAAGCTCCTTCGTTTCTTCTAAAATGTTTCGTAGAATTTAAAAAAAAATATTCATGTACAAGCACAGAAAGTGAAACTCCTTGGGTGATTGAGTGACTGAGGATATACAACGGATTCTAATTATAGCAGACATTCACGGGAATTTTGAAGCCCTAAAAACCATTCTTGAAGAAATAGAACATGATAGTATTATTTTTTTAGGAGATATGGTCTCTTTTGGTCCAGATCCACACTTATGTATCGATATACTAAGACAAGAAAACTGTTTCCTAACGCTAATGGGAAATCATGATTATGCTATCCTAGCTAAAGACAGGGACTGCAAAACTATTTGGCCATATAAACCTCTAGGTATAACCACTCGCGAACATGCCCGTAGAATACTCAGCGAAGATCAAATGGCTTGGTTAGGCAACTTAAAGCAAAGTTCGTCCTTCTCACTAGATGATTATACTTTTTATGCGGCACACGGCTCTCCAAAAGATCCTTTATTTGGCGAGTTACCTGCAAATTCCTCTGATTCTCAACTAATGGCAGAAACAGAAAGTGTTAAAGCGCAATACGTTCTATGTGCGCATACTCATGCTCCCTTTATCCGTGTACTGCCAACGGGTGTTACGATCATCAATCCTGGTTCTGTAGGTCAATCTACTGATGGGAATAATAGGGCTAGTTGTGCTGTCATTGATCTTTTTAGATCATTTAATCAAATTCATCGCATTAAATATGACATTGGTAAAACCGTTCAGCGAATCAAAGAAGAAAATCTGCCATTAGAGTTGGTATCTATGCTTGAAAGAGGTGGATATTAGTAATTCTTACTTTTCTTCTTCTAATTCTCTC
>JAEOTF010000347.1 GCA_016840025.1 Candidatus Hodarchaeota archaeon | reverse complement strand
GGAATTTTGATTAAAGGGGGAGAATCGTTAGAAAATGCACGTAATATTACAACAATCGTCTTTGATAAAACCGGGACATTAACACAAGGTCATCCAAGTGTTACAGATATCGTATTATTTTCCTCTTTAGATACAGAAGAAGAAGTTCTTAAATGGGCAGCTTCAGCTGAAAAAGGTTCTGAGCATCCTTTGGGGCAAGCGATAGTTGAATCCTATAAGGAACTAAATCAACCATACTATGAACTAGATGACTTTGAAGCCATACCAGGACATGGAATTCGCGCACAAATCCGAGAAAAAACAATACTCATAGGTAATCGAAAACTCTTCACGTCTAATGGATTTAATCTTTCTACTATTGAAGAAAAAATCATTAAACTAGAAAATGAAGGAAAAACTGTCGTAATCTTCGCAATAGATTCAGAATTGGAAGCTTTATTGGCGATCGCAGATCCTCTCAAAGAACGCAGCCGAGATGCTATTCGATCAATTCACAAAATGGGAATCAAGACCTATATGCTTACAGGAGATAATAAAAGAACCGCAAAAGCCATTGCGCAACAAGTAGGAATACAGAATGTATTCGCGGAAGTTCTTCCAGGGGATAAAGCAGCAAAGGTTAAAGAACTTCAAGAACAAGGTGAATTCGTAGCTATGGTCGGTGATGGGATCAATGACGCACCAGCACTTGCACAGGCAGAAGTAGGCATTGCGCTCGGCAGTGGTACAGATGTAGCGATAGAAACTGGAGATGTAGTACTCATCAAAGAGGATCTCCGCGATGTTGTGGCAAGTATCCAATTAAGTCGTAAAACTATGCAAAAAATAAAACAAAATCTCTTTTGGGCATTTATCTATAATCTGATAGGAATTCCGATCGCAGCAGGTGTACTGTTTATACCATTCGGACTTATTCTAGTACCAGAAATAGCAGGTGCAGCAATGGCATTTAGTTCAGTCTCAGTAGTTACAAACAGCCTATTCCTAAGACGATACACACCAGAAATTCAACGGTAAAAAATCCAAGTCTTTTTCTAATCTTTTCACATTAATCTTTTACTGGAAGAACAGATAAGTCTGTGATTATAGCAAGATATTGACAAAATGAGCTAGGGGACTTTCTTAATACAGTAGTTAGAAATAAAATTGTTTTAGACTATTCCATTCTTTGGTATAGTGAAAATGAACGTCGTTCCTTCACCAAGAGCAGATTCTACCCAAATTTTTCCTCCTTCTGCTTCAATTATCTTTTTAACAATTGCTAAACCAATTCCTGATCCTTCTACTTCATCCTTAGGATTCAGTGTTTGGAAAAGCTGGAAAATACGATTAAAATGGCGTTCCTCAATTCCTTGACCATTATCGGTCACATGGAATTTCCAAAACTGATTAAAATCTTCGTAATTGATTTGAATAAGTCCATTTGATTTATCATTGAATTTAAGGGCATTAGATAGTAAATTTTGAAATACTTGAGATATTCGAACTTTTGACCCGGAAATGGTAGGTAATTTTTTCGTGATTTCTATTTTCATGTTTGCAGGGATAATTAGTAATTCAAGCATCTCTGAAATAAGTTGATTAGTATCTATAAGTATTTTATCTCCTTTTGTTGTATCAATTTTCTTGTATTCAGATATACCTTGAATTAAAGCATTCAAACGTTGAACTCGTCTATTTAAAAGAGCAAGATACTCTTGACCCTCTTCATCCAACTTTTCCTGGTAATCAGAGATTAACCAATCAGAAATAGTCTTTATACCACGGAGAGGTTCTTTTAAATCGTGACTTATAACATAAGCAAATTCTTGTAGCTCATTATTAGCTTTTTGAAGTTTTTCCGCGAGTATCCGAAATATTTCTTCGCTCTCTCTCAACGCAGTTTCAGCTTTTACTCTCGCAACAACGCCGCCGATTTGCATAGCAATAGTTTCAAGTCTATTACGAGCAATTGGAGAAAGTTCTTTATTAGTATGTGAAGCTAAGTTGAGAACAGCAATAACCCGATCTTCTTTTAAAACTGGAATAACTGCTAAAGCGTGTAGTTCTTCCTGAAATATAGCAGGTTGTGAATCAAAAGGGTATTCGCTGAAGTTAATATAGGATGGATTGCCCTGTTTAACGAACTGGACTTGAGATGAAGCAGCATCATAATAGGAAGAAGCATCAATAAACTTCTGAGATAATCCCTTATAAGTTGTTAGATGGAGAGATTCTGTGATTTCATCAAATAGATACACACCACCTGAATCAATCCCTTCTATCTGAATACAAGTGTCTAAAATTAGATTAAATGCCTCTTTCAAATCACTTGTTGAAGCAAGATGGAGAGCAAGATCTCGTTGGATTTTCAAAATTTCTTCTACTCACTTTTGCTCAGTAATTTGAGATCTCGGTGTTAATATAAATAATTCATATTTCTGAATAGCAAAACCGATAATAATACAACCAATAGCATATCCTACTGTAGTTAATTCAGGGATCTTGATTTGGAATAGAATAGGTAGTCCTTCAGTAGTAAAACCCAGTATCACAGGAATAAGAAGACCAACCGATAAATAAATGGTTTGTAGTTTCTTCTCTCGATTTTCTATCTTATAATAATAGAATACACACAATAGGATAGAGCCAAAGCCCATTATCCCAGCCCAAATAGGAATAAGAGGGAGAATTATAGAGTTCTCAGGAATATCATATGTCCACCCCCAGGATTCTTTTATAGGCTCTCCTAAAACTAAATTCGTTGTTAAACTTAAAATGATGAAGAATATTGCAGGTAAGTAAATTAAAGCATAAAATAATCTGTGTTTAAATATTTTTGAATGTTCGGTGAAATATAAAATGAAATGCAAGAGAATAGACATAGCTAAAGGCCAAAATGCATATATTTTTAGCCAGAGTTCCGCTGTTTTTATAGCATCGGCCTGACGAGCTTGAAATACCGCAAATGACCATACAGAGATAGATAAGCAGAGTAAAACGAATAAAGTATTTGTTTGATCTCTTATATATTTAGAATAAATATAAACCCCGAGTATAAAAGTTATTATAAATGATGCAAATGGTAATAAAACATATATATTCATGTTTGTCATCTCAGGATTTAGAGGAGATAATATTACTGAAATTATGAATGAAAATGTTATTTTTAATAGAATTAAGTACACTTAAGTTCATAGAATTTAACAAATCAAGAAATACTAAATTTAAGACTTATTTAGAGGAATTTATTGAAGAAATACATCACATAATCTTTTTGGATATCAAACGAATCTATTATTTCTGTAAAAGTTGTGGAAGATGGAAACGTAATGAAGCTTTTCAAGATTTGTCTCTTAGGTGATGGAGCGGTGGGGAAAACATCACTAAGAGAACGCTATTTGGGGCGTCCATTTCAGCAAAGTTATTCCCAAACTATTGGTGCAGACTTTGCCATGAAAGAGGGAAGAGTTGGCGAAGTAGATATAAAATATCAGATTTGGGATCTTGCAGGTCAAGCAGAATTTGCCGATATAAGGGGGGTATACGTAATGGGAGCAGTTGGTGCGCTCTTAGTGTTTGATCAGACACGACCTAGTTCATTTAAATCTTTAATACAATGGATTGATGAATTTTGGAAGGAGAATGGAAAAGGAATTGTTCCAATATTAATCCTAGGAAATAAAGCAGATTTAAGCGTTAAAAAGGGGAAAAAGATTACTCAGACCAAAATAAAACAGTTTTGCACAACATTGTCGAAGAAAACGCAGGATAGAGCATTTAAGGTAGAATATTTGAAGACATCAGCTAAAACTGGGCTAAATGTCAATGAAGCTTTTGAAAAATTAGGAAAAGCTATTTTAGCTCACCTAGAATGGAGATAAATTCAGAAAAAATGAATTCAAAGTAGAGATCATTGAATTGTCAGGTTAATTACAGTTCTCAACGACCTAGAAACTCACCAGACCTGTAGGTTTGTGGAGGGGCTTAATTATATTAAATTTGAAAAAAACCGATCAGTTGGTTTCTATTTTAGATTAGCTTTCTGAAGGGAATTTTGAATGTCTTGCGTCAGGATGAGGGAATTTTGTTATCTGTTCATGTTCTTCTAAGAGTTTTATCTCACTAATTATTAATTCATCAAGCGATCTAACACCTTGGTGGGCATAGTAAGCCTGATAGAGTTCATGATATTTCCCTTTCTTCTTCATCAATTCTTCATGAGTTCCTTGTTCTATAAGTTCTCCACGATCTAATACAAAGATACGATTGACGTCACGAATTGTACTAAGTCTGTGTGCAATGACTACTGTTGTACGACCCTCAAAAAGTTTATTTTGAGCTATCTGAACAAGACTCTCACTATATGCATCTAAACGACTAGTAGCCTCATCTAGAATAAGGATTTTGGGATCACTTAGCATTGTACGGGCAATGGTTATCATTTGTCGTTGTCCAGCAGATAACGATTTTCCACTCTCAGTAAGTTTTGTCTGATATCCTTCGGGAAGAGCCTCAATAAACTGATCTGCCCCAATTAATTTACAAAGGTCATAAATTTCTTGATTAGTAGCATCAAGACGACCATATCGGATATTTTCTAACACTGTATCCGCAAAAAGATAGGGTTCTTGAGAAACCAGACTAACATTATCATGTAAAGACTCCAAAGTAACGCCTCTCAGATTCTGGTTTCCAATAAAGATATTACCATTTTTAGGATCATAAAATCGCATGAGTAAGGAGGTAATTGTTGTTTTCCCAGCACCTGTAATTCCAACTAATGCAATTTTTTCTCCTGCTTGAATTTGGAAAGATACGTCTTTGACTACTGGTATGTTCTTTTCATACTCAAAGGTAACATTATCAAAAGAAATAGATGGATCAGTAGGTATTAAAAGTGTAGCGTATATAGAATCATGAACAGCAGGAGTAGCTTCCGTTACATCGAAGATACGATCCATCGCGGCCAAAGAAGCTTGTAATTGAGTAAAGTAACTAGCCATATGGACAATAGGCATCAAAAAGCGTTGAACCATCACTGTACCAAGGTAAATTGTTCCGATAGTCATACCTGAGGAAGAAAAGTAATTAAACTCGGTGAAGAATCCTCCAGGATTAGAATAAAAGTAGCCACCTACTAACATTATTAAAGCGACAAGTATGGTTGAAATCATAAATATTGAAGGCATGATCAACATAAAAAGAAGCCCTAACTGTTTCATATAATCATATGTCAATCTATTCAACTGTCGAATCTCAGAAGAGGTTCGTTCTTCTCTATTAAAGGATTTTGAGATAATAACTCCCGACAGACTTTCTGCCAGCTTGGCAGACACTTCACCATACGCACGGCGGACTTGAAGCATTCTTTTACGTCCAATAGTCCCAATAATCCCAGTAATAATTATCGCAACAGGAATGGCTAATAGGGCGATAACAGCAAAGAGGGGATTAATGGTTACTAAAATAACAAAAGTAGCTATTACCAATAATAATTGAGTACTAGCGGTAGTAAAAACTGTTAATCCATTAGATATTTCTTCTGTATCATTAATCACTCTTGAAGTGACATTACCTGACTGTTCAGTATGATGATAGGTCATATCTGCGTCGACAAGCTTTTCGAACGTTTCTGTACGAATTTTGTGGACGAGTTTGGTACGAATTCTAGCCATAATCCATGTGTTCCATGATTGAAAGATCCATACAATCACACTCAATAAAATAAATAATATTACACTGGATAGAATTACCCCAGATTGTGGATCATCAATCATTTTATCAATTGCACGTTGGATGATCACTGGGGAAATCGTGGCTGCAGCTGTGTAGATTAAAATAATCATACTAACTAGAATTAGAGAGCTTTTAAAGCTTTTAAGATAGTACCAAAACTTGGATAGTAATAGTTTTGTAGGTCGAGTACGACTTCGTTCTTTTAGCATAGAAAATGCGCGGCCCGGTCCACGCCCACCACCATGGGACATTAGGAAACACCTCCAGTCTCCACAGTGGTTTTATCAACAGTGGTGATTCTTTCAGATTCAGGAAGCAGTTCAAAAATTTGACGGTACTCTGGACATGTCTCTAATAATTCTTCATGTTTTCCTACAGCGAGTGTCTCACCTTTATCAAGCAAAATGATCAAATCTGCCCTGACCAGTGTGTTTAAACGCTGTGTTACAGTGAGAGAAGTTCGTCCTTCCATAAGATTATCAAGAGCTTTACGAAGGACCATTTCAGTCTTAGAATCAACAGCTGAAACAGAATCATCTAATAATAGGATTTCTGGATCTGCAAGGAGTGCACGAGCGATCGCAAGTCGTTGCCGTTGTCCCCCTGATAGTGTCACTCCTCTTTCACCAATGACAGTATCATACCTCTCAGGCATATTATCGATAAATTCATGAGCTTGAGCTGCTTTAGCTGCAGCAATTATTTCTTTATCACTAGCATCAGGTCTAGCAAACGTAATATTCTCTTTTATTGATGCTGAAAAGAGAAAAATCTCTTGTTCTACACGAGCAACATGTTGTCTGACATCTACTGCAGGTATTTGATTCAAAGGAATACCATCAATCAATATTTGTCCTTCTTGTGGATCGTATAACCGTAAAAGTAGTTTTAAGAGTGTCGATTTCCCACTCCCTGGCCCTCCAATCACTGCTATATTACTACCTGTCGGAATTTCTACATTAATGTTTTTCAATGCTAGTTTCGAATTATTACCATTATAAGAGAAGCTGACATTATCAAATGTGATAGTTCCCTTCCAATTCACTGGTGTTGATTCACAGGCTTCATCTGGTTGAGGATCCTTCCAATTAATGATTCTCCATATTCTATCAGAATTTACTAGACCTGCCTGGACATTTAATAAGGCCATAGGGAGAACAAAGTTGAAAGTTTGTAAATTAAGTAATAAAGCCACTGCTTGGATCATTTGACCTGCTGTAATTTCATTATTAAAGACGTTAACTAACCCAATGCCAAACATGAGAACAGTAATAGCAATTAATACCAATCCAGGTAAGTAAAATGCAGACATCTTTCCTTCTCGTTCTGCAAGATTCGCATAGGTCTTACTTTTAGTTTCAAATTGATTTTTTTCTCTTTCATCAGCTGACATCCCTCTAACAACCTCAATCCCTCGAAAGATCTCTTGAGAGGCCTCGGTTAGTTCACCAATACTATTCGCTAAATTCCTTCGAACAGGAGCTATTCTTCTTGAATAACGGTAAGCAAAGAAAAAATAGATAATAAAACCTAACAGAGCAATAATTCCATAATAAACTTGTATTTGAGTTAGGAAAAAGACAGTTATTATGATCGAAAAAATTGCATTGATGATCATTCGCATAGATGGCATAATACCCATACGCATCTGGCTAATCTCTGTCATACCCATTGAAAGTAACTTACTGCTATTTTGTTCATCATGAAAGGTAAGACTGTGACTTTGAATTACATCAAAGAATTCTTGGCGAACGTCTCTTTCATATGCAAATGCAGTGACCCCAAACACATAATTTGCAAGAAAGGAACTAGTAAAATTAACTATACTAACGATGATAATGAGCACAGTTGTTAATATAAATTGATTCTCGAAACCGTCTTCATATAGGACATCAAATGCTTCCCCAATCAAAACCGCCGGATATGTTCTGGTAAGAGAAGAGACCAGCATGAATATCAAAGATATGGCAATCAGTGAAGGGGTATTCCAAAAGAATGAGAAAAATAAGTGCTTTCCTGAGCGGTAATGCTTTTTAGTAGTTAAATCAACATCATCAAGACAAATTTTGTCAGTTTGTGTAGTTTTTGCTATAGATTGCATCTGAGTCCGATTCCAATTTCTATCTTAAGCTATTCTAGTCTGACTAATCAAACTTGGTTGACAAGTTTTACATATATAAATTTTTTTTTTCTGAAAATGATTCATATTTTTAATAATGTATCTTAAAAGAAAAGAGTTTTATATAATAATATATTTTACAGGTTTTACAGGTTTGACTAGGTTAACTAAATGAATCCTGAACATTCATCACTTAGAGTGAAAAAATCGCACTCTTGTGCTCATGAAGTTAAAACGGTTACAATTAGGGGGGTAGATAAAACGCTTTATGATCAATTTGTATCTCTATCCAAAATGTGGGGACATAGCATTGGTCGGATATTCAGTAGATTGATTACTCATTATAAAAAAGATTTTCCAGCAGTAATTGGCCCTCATCGCTTTAGAAAAATTCTTATGGGATCAATAGAAAATCTGGAAACCATAGAAGGAGAAAAAAATCTAATAATATCGAAAGAAGACTTAGCTGAAGCTGGAGAAAAAGTAAAATTTGTCTTTAAAAACATAGAAAAACTCACATTAAAAGATGATATAGACACAAAGACCATTTTGAAACATATTCATAGAATTCGAAATTGTAATGTCACTAAACCAGAAAATGTTTCAAATTTAATCTGGTATTCATTGAAACGTTCTCCAATTCAATATGTTCCTTCTGAAGGGAGTATAAAGGACATTACAATAAGAAATGTGAATAAAAACATCTATGATGAATTTGTCTCCGCTTGTCAACTCAATAATCAAAAAATTGGTGAAGCAATTAATGAAATACTGGCACAAACGAATCCTGAAGTAGAAATTATCCAGATTTTAGCTCATGAAATAATTGCGGACCCTCTGGAATTTCTAATTATTACTTCATTGAATGAATTACAAGTTAGCTGTTCAGATTTACAAGAATTAAACGATAGTAAAGTCTTATTCCATCGTGTTGGATATTTACAGTTTAATCCTGACGTTAAGAAAGTGGATTTTGTTAAGTCAGTTACTGGTATTTACAACTGTGGTAAAGTTGACTTTCCTGACTCTATCCCTCGACTCCTTCAGCTCTCTAGAGTCAAAACCTATCCTTAATGTGACCCCAACTATTCCATGTTCGATTAATTCTATCTAAAGCCAAAAAATGTCAGAATAACTGATTATTAGAGGTATCTTGCACAGATTTTTATTATTTATTTTTTGAACTTGTGAATATTGGATAATTAAAGAGTACTTAACCTATTTGATATAATAGTACGAGGTATACACTGAAAGAGAGAAAAAACAGAGACCAGAAATTGATGAGAATAATATACCAGAATACAAGCTATGCAAAATCCAAGCTAATCTCGGAGTTAGTTTTAGCTGGGTTGATAGTATTCAGGGGAACTGTAACATTTGCCAAGATACATGGATTAGGTGTGATATTGTGAGTATAAGCTTTACAGAGAATAATGATAACAAATGCAAGCATATGAAGAGTAGCTCACAGAAAAGCAAAGGGGAAATCTGTACTCTAATTGAAATGGCTCCTGATGGTATAGTTATAGTTGATGCCTATGGTATGATCATGGAAGTGAACAATAGCTATACTCATATTTTTGGCTTTGAACGAGAGGAAATGGTAGGGAAAAAATTTTTCGAATTTATTCCAAGCCTTGAAAATCGAACAAAAGCTCAAAAACACTTTTTAGAGTTTCAAGAGGTAGATTCGATACCACGAATGGAGTTTCCTGCCCCAACCAAAACTGGTGAGCATATTCCAATTGAAATGGCTGTCACAGTATTAAAAAATGATATTGGTAAATTTACAGGCACTATGAACATTTTTCGTGATATTTCCAAGCAAAAAGAGGCGGAAGAGGGACTATTTGAAATTGAACAAAAGTTTCGATTAATCTCTGAATCTCCTCTTGTTGGAATGGCTATTGTTCAAGAAAATCAAATTACATATGCTAATGAAGCACTTTCTCAAATACTAGAAATTCCAAAAATAGAAATTATGGATTTAACATTAAGGAATATACAGGATTTTATCCATCCCTTGGATGAACCTTTTGCGATAAAACAAATGCAAAAGAAGCAAATTGGTGAAATAAATGGATTAATCCCACATTATCAATTCCGAATAGTTACGAAAACAAATAAAACTAAATGGCTAGAGATATTTTCGAATTCAATCAATTATAAAGGTAAACCTGCTGATTTTATAACAATGATTGATATTACTATACAAAAATTAAGGGAAGAAGAATTAAAACAGGCTAATATTAAACTAAAGGACTTTGCTTCTATTGTATCCCATGATTTGAAAGCCCCCTTACGAGGAATCGCTTATTTATCTGATTGGATAGCTAAAGATTATAGTGACATATTTGATGCAGAAGGAAGACAACGAATGAGCTTAATCCGCGATCGAGTGAAGAGAATGGATACACTTGTTGATGGTATCCTGCATTACTCACTTTTGGGACAACTTCGAGAAGAAAGAGTGAATGTAGACTTAAAAGACCTCATTGAAGAGATTATTGACTTAATTAATCCACCTAATCACATCAAAATAGAAATAATGGCAAGTTTACCGATTATTACTTGTAAGAGAACTCATATTGCGCAAGTTTTTCAAAATTTGTTAGACAATGCAACCAAGTTCATGGATAAGCCCCAAGGTTTAATTAAAGTTCAATGTACAGATGAAAGAGACCATTGGAAGTTCAGTATAACTGATAATGGTCCTGGGATCGATGAAAAATATTTTAAGAAGATTTTTCAAATCTTCCAAACATTAGCTCCACGAGATAAGGTAGAAGGAACTGGTATTGGTCTAGCATTGTGTAAAAAGATAATTGAAGAAGAAGAGGGAAATATATGGCTTGAGTCCTCGATAGGAAAAGGTAGTACATTCTATTTTACATTACCCAAACTTCAAAATGTTATTAAGAAGTAAAAGGGTTCAAGTGGAGAAGTATGGATAAAAAAACCATAAACAAGCATAAATATGCAGAGAGGGAGATAACAACACCTTTTCCTATTCTTCAATCCACTCTTGAGTCAATTTCCGCCGGAATTTTTGTGAGTAACAAAGATAGAAAGATATTGAGTTTCAATCAGAAATTTATTGAAATGTGGGGAATTCCAGATAAGATAATTGAATCACGAGAAGAGGAGAAAGTTATATCATATATTATTGACCAACTAAAGCATCCAGAAAATTTCATTAAAAGAATTAAAGAGTTATATAGCAAGCCTAATATTGAAAAAATCGATATTCTTGAATTTAGGGATGGTAAAGCATTCGAATGCCATTTTAAACCCCTGAAAATGGGGGAAGATATTGTTGGAAGAGTATTGAACTTCTATGACATTACAAAGCGGAAAAAAATGGAAAAAGCATTGCAAGATAGTGAAGAAAAGCTTCGTAATCTTGTTGAGCAATCCTATGATGGTATTAGTCTAGTTGATGAATTTGGAAAGGTAATTGAATGGAATCTAGGTATAGAACGGATTACTGGACAAAAAAAAGCAGAAGTATTAGGTAAATTTATGTGGGATGTTCAATTTCAGATGATACCTGCAGAGAGGAAGAATGAAGAAGTATACAAACAGCTTAAAACTTTAATGACGGAAACAATCATAATAGGGGAGTCTCCATGGTTAAATAAATTGTCAGAAAGGTTTATTGTACAGAAAGATGGAACAAGGAGAATAATTCAACTATTACCCTTCCCAATCAGGACAGAGAAGGGTTTCATGATGGGGAGCATTGTTCGGGATATCACTGAACAAAAGGAAATGGAAGAGATATTACAAAGGACTGTAAAAGAGCTAGAACTTTCAAACCAGCAACTCCAACAATATATTAGTATTGCCGCTCATGACTTAAATGGGGCTTTGCGATCAATAACAGGATCTGTTCAACTGCTTGAAATTGCTCTCAGAAAGAAATATGGTACAAGCATAGATCCTGATGTAAAAACCCTTCTTAAAGGGGCTGTAGATGGAGGGGTGCATATTCATCATTTAGTTAAGGATTTTCTAGACTATTCCCAAATTCATATAAGAGGAAAACCCTTTAATAATGTAAATGTTTCTTCTGTATTGACTCAAGCCTTGGAAATCGAAAAAGTAGCCGATATTATCAAAGAGAATAACGCAGAAATCATATATGATTCACTGCCAACAATTACTGCGGATAAGTCCCAATTAATTCATGTATTCGCTCATTTGATTCATAATGCAGTTAAATACCGAAGTGAAGAAAAACCTAGGATTCATATATCAGTGAAAAAGTTAGAAGAAGTAGAGTGGCTCTTTTCTATAAGTGATAATGGAATTGGAATAGATAAGAAGTATTTTAACCGGATTTTTGAGATTTTTGAACGATTACATGCAATTGAAGAATACTCCGGTACTGGTATCGGCTTAGCAATCTGTAAAAGAATCATTGAGCGACATGATGGTCGAATCTGGGCTGAATCAAAGTTAGGAGAAGGTTCAACTTTTTATTTTACAGTTCCGTTAAAAAATGACTTGAAGTATTAAGTTTCATAACTATATAATTGAAATATTCTAAAGTTCTCTAATAATTTTATCTTTCTCTCACAGAAAACTAGTTTTTATTAAATTCAATACCATGCTCTCTTGAGTTCTTATATAGTAAATATAGTAGTAATTGGCTTAAAGCTATTCATAAAAGACTTTAAATTTTCAGGTTTGTTCACCGTAAGCAGAAAACCTCTCTTCAGAGTTTGCAACCTGAGAAGAAGAACATTTAGCGATGTTTAGCCACGTTTGGCTATGTTTAATGCGTACTGTATTTAGTGGACTAGTCTGTTCTTAATATTAAAAAGAGAGTAAGAATCTTATTCTTTAACACTCATTCAATATTATAGGAAACTCTCTTACAAAGAAAAAAAGAAGACCAAATGAAAATGCGAACTACAACTTCCTTATATAAAAAGATAGAGATGAAAATAGTTCTATTTGGAGATAATACTGTCGGTAAATCCACGATTTTAAAAAGATATATAGAGAGGAAGTTTGAAATAGAATACCAGAAAACGATAGACCCGAAGATGAGCATCAAAAAAATCACAATAGGGAAATTTGATATTTCTCTTCGATTATGG
>JAEOTF010000346.1 GCA_016840025.1 Candidatus Hodarchaeota archaeon | reverse complement strand
TAGTTATCTTCTGACGTCTCGCTAAGTTTAGAATTCGTATTTGCCTTTTTGAAGAAACTGTAATGATACCTACACCTAAGTCTTGACAAGTTTGAAAGACTTCACCAACGATATCAGAGGGTTGTTCTTCTATGCTATCTTCTCCCACCAATAAGAAGATATAATCCCCAAAAGGAATATATGATATGGTGTGTTCGGGATAAAGAGTTTGTTCAGCCTCAATCAGAATGATCGAACTATCACATTTATTAAACCCAAATAGGTCAATCCGTTTCTTTGTTTCAGGACCTTTACGATTATTTTTGGTGTAACTTGGAATGTCAAGTTGTGTAGAGTCAACTACCAGCTCTTTTGCTGTAAGACAATTTAACCCCTGAAGCCAAGCTTCAGCAACATCTACCAGAGATTCCTCTTTCAATGTTCACAACTCTTTCATGCATCTCTTATCCCAATTGGTAAAATTTGAAATACTGCATCAGCTTCGGGTAGATTCGGAGAATCAATCATTTGAGCCTTACGGACGTTTTTAGACCCCTTGGTTAACTTGATGCGCTGTGTCATTATATGTCCGACAATATTCCCGCCAATAGGTTGGTTGGGATCGCCAAACATCTGATCGGGTTTGGCTTGGACTTGATTTGTCACAACAGTGGCAATTTTTTGGATATGGGTTTGTCGAAGCACATAATGTAGATGTTTCGCCAATTTTTGCTGACGTGTCGCTAATTGTCCTCTTCCTACGTACTCACAGCGAAAGTTCGCCATCAGACTATCAATAATGATAAGACCGTATTCACCGGTTTGATCCGCCAATTGATAACAGTCTTCAACTAATGTAATTTGATGATCAGTATTATATGCTCGTCCAACTATAATATTATCGAGTGCTTGCTCTGGATCTAACCCTAATTCTTTCGCCATCTCATAGGGACGTTCCCAGTAGAAAGTTCCTTCAGTATCTACCCAGAGAACTTTTTTGCCAAGCCCACCTTTATCGCAAGGTAATTGAGCATTAATTGCGAGTTGATAACATATCTGAGTCTTGCCTGTGCGAAAAGCCCCATAAAACTCGGTAATACTTCCACATTCAACTCCACCACCTAATAAATTATCCAGATCCCTCGAGGAAGTCGTAATATATATACGTTGACTATCTCTTTCCTTGTATTTACTCCCAGGACGCAATCCTAGATCATAATGTTCTCGTATTGCGAAAAGGATTTTCTTCACGGTGGTTTCTCCCAATCCCTTAATTCCGAGTAAGTCAGCTTCACTCGCAACTGCTAAGGCTTTGGAAGAGTGATAACCCGCGTCAACGAGTTTCTTCACTGCCGATGGTCCTATACCTGGAATATCATTCAAGGGTAATTCATCATCTTTTGCTTGTGTCAATGTCATTACACTTCCATAGCAGCATCTGTCCATCCCTTTATGAAAGTCAGTTCTGAAATAAACAGTTAAAATTTCTAATCATTGGAGTGTGATGTAGTTTTTCATCAAGAATGTGAATTCTGATCTGAGGGAGGTCTATTACATAAATAATCTATGCATGATGTATATTTGAGTTAATCAGTTATCGGAATACTGCTTTGTTCGTTAAAGAATAGAGAAGGCATTAATATCTTTATTGTAGGTTTCTCAGGGCAGTTTTCACAACTTTCAATCGAGGAAGTAGTGACAAGACAGATTATTTGTAGTGAGGTCAAGATCAAATAAGGACAGTCAATTTTGAGTTGTGTAAGATCAATCTTATCTAGTTTGTGATCATGATTAGCGTAGAAGCAATAAGTGGGACAATAGATTTGGTTGACTTTAAAGATTAAACAATAGTTATTTTGATATAAATAACGACAGGAACGGTTGAGTTTTCGAGTAGGTATTTCTTGCATCCTTGTCATTGCTGTTCACTTTCATTTTCCCCTCTTGCATCTGCTATAAAAAGGTCTTTTGAAAATAAGTACACCTTTGATTTTCGTAGAATCCTCTCTTTTACTATTATAAAATTTATAGGAAGATAAAATTTTCTAATTTAATATAATATAATTGAGGATTCGTCAATTTCTTATCAGCTCAATGATGTACAGGAGATAGACCATACAGACTAATCTTCCTACAGTGTTTCGGCGTTCCATACCCTTAATATTGTCTAAAATCCAAAAAAAAAGAAGATTTGAGATGAATTTACTTCTCTCTAATCTAAATGTAAAAATCTGAATATTGGTTCTCTAGGATATCCATTAAATTACTATTTTCGATAATTTTCCAAGCAGCATTTTTTCTCGCTTTAGATTTAGAAGAGCCAAATCCCACATCAAAAAACAATAGGTCATCCATCTGAAAATTCAATAGTGCTAAGTAGCCTTCTTTTAGATCTGCAATCCATGAAGCTCCTGAGACATTGCCTAATCGTGCACTTAATAAAAGAAGCATACCAAAAGGATTTTTTCTCGCCTTTTTTAATGCATAATCGCTTAATTTTTCGCCTGTGTTCATAGTGAGAGACATTTTATCATAATTTGAAGGTCTCTCAGGTGTTTCAAAGATGATTTGTCTCTCTGTAAGGGATTTTGAAGCAGGTCTTTGAACCTCGGTGGTGGAGTCACTAAGAACACTCGGAGTTAAATTTTCTTGGAGCACGCCCAATTCAAT
>JAEOTF010000550.1 GCA_016840025.1 Candidatus Hodarchaeota archaeon | reverse complement strand
CCTGTAATAAAACAGATTGATACTTTAGCAGCTGAATGGCCTGCAAAAACAAATTATTTATACTTGACTTATGGTGGGGACGAAGACGATATTGAGCTCAAAAAACATAAAAGCAAGGTTATCGTTTTAGGATCTGGTGTTTTCAGGATAGGGTCTAGTGTAGAATTTGACTGGTGTGGAGTCAACACTATTTGGGCTCTTAAGAAGAACAATATTCAAGAAGCGATAATGGTTAATTATAATCCAGAGACTGTATCAACTGATTATGATGTCTCTGATAAATTGTATTTTGAAGAATTAACTATTGAGAGAATACTTGATATTTATGAGAAGGAGAATCCTTTGGGAATAATTACTAGTGTTGGTGGACAAATTCCCAATAACTTAGCTATGAAGTTATCTAAATCTGGAGTAAATTGGTTAGGTACTTCAGCTGAAGACATTGACTTAGCTGAAGATAGATCAAAATTCAGTGCTCTATTGGATAGGCTAAATATTCTTCAACCCAGTTGGAGTAAGTTAACTTCAATTGTCAGCGCAAAACGTTTTGCGGAAAAAATTGGTTATCCAGTGCTTGTTAGACCTAGCTATGTTTTGTCTGGTTCTGCTATGAGGGTAGCTTATGATGAAGTCTCTTTGGAAAATTTTCTAAAATTAGCTGCTTTAGTTTCTCGTGATCAGCCTGTTGTTATTTCGAAATTTATTAACAAAGCTAAAGAAGTTGAAGTTGACGGTGTTTCTGACGGAGAGACTTGCATTATTGGTGCTATTGTTGAGCATGTAGAAAATGCTGGAATTCATAGTGGAGATGCAACAATGAGTATTAGTGTTCCTCCTCAAACCCTTTCACTGCTTATACAAAGAAAAATTGAGAATGTTACATACAAAATTGTGAATGCGTTAAACATCAAAGGACCATTTAATATTCAATATCTTGTAAAAGATGATACAGTTTATGTTATTGAATGTAATCTGCGAGCTTCTCGATCAATACCTTTTGTAAGTAAAACCCGAGGAGTTAATCTGATTGAACTAGCAACTTTAGCTATGCTCAATAAGAAGTTTGAAAAGTTGCCAACTTGTGATCTTCCTCCTATCTCTCATGTTAGCGTCAAGGTTCCACAATTTAGTTTTATGCGCTTGAGTGGAGCAGATCCGGTTTTGGGTGTTGAGATGTTAAGTACAGGTGAAGTAGCTTGCTTAGGTGAAAACTTTGAAGATGCTTTCTCAAAGGCAATACAATCAGCACAATTTAGAATCCCTCCGAAAGGCGGTTCAGTTCTGATAACGGTTGGTGGTGAAGAACCCAAGCGAAGAGTAGTGCCAATAGCAAAAGATCTATCAAAGTTGGGATTTAAGATCTATGCCACCAAAAATACAGCTAAGGTTTTACAGCAAGCTGGAGTGGATAGTGTATCTGTGTTGCATAAAGTTAAGGATACTACTGCGAGTCCAAACATTCTTGACTACCTCCAGGAACGAAAAATACATTTAGTGATCAATGTTCCAATGGGAAGAAAAAAGAAAAGCATGGCTGATGTTTTAACAGATGGTTATATTATCAGAAGACAAGCTGTTGAATTTAATGTGCCTGTGATAACAAATCTAGAACTTGCATTAGCTTTAGTAAAAGTTTTGAAAAAAAGAGATACCAATGGAGAAACAATTCGATCGCTAAACGAGTATATGGACGACCTTCCTTGGAAACTTTGGTAAATCTGTTTTTGCATAATATATTAATCTGAATCCCTCCTCTTCTAAATGGTGTCTATTGGAGGCAATTGAAATTCCAGCTAAAAAGAATTTTAGAACGGTAGAAGAAATTAATGAAAAGATTCGTAATGGCGATGTTCAAGTTTTAACAGCTCTGGAAATGAAGAAACTAGTAGAAAGTAGTGGTGTGGAAGTTGCACTCAAAGAAGTTGATGTTGTAACAACTGGAACTTTTGGAGCGATGTGTTCTTCAGGAGCATTGATTAATATTGGTCATTCTGATCCACCTATTAAAATTCAAAGAGCTTGGTTAAATGATGTTGAAGTTTGTCATCCTGGTGCGGCAGTTGATCTTTTTATTGGTGCTACTCAGATGTCAGAAGAACGACCATTTGATTATGGTGGGGGACATTTAATCGAGGATCTTATTGGGGGAAAAGAAGTTGAACTTAGGGCAACATCTTATGGAACTGATTGTTATCCCCGAACTCAGATTAAAACTAATCTTACCAAAGATGATTTAAACCAATTTTATTTATTGAATTTTCGAAATTGTTACCAGCGATATGTTTGTGCTGTAAATAGTCTTGATCAAACTCTTTATACTTATATGGGTAAGCTTCTTCCTAGATTTAGGAATGCTAATTTTTCTGGTGCTGGTGAATTAAATCCTTTAATGAATGATTTGACCTATGAGACAATTGGTTTGGGAACCCGAATATTTCTAGGTGGTGCTCAAGGATATGTTATTGGTGAAGGTACTCAGCATGATCCAAAAAATAGGTTTGGTACAATTATGGTTAAAGGAAATTGTAAAGACATGTCATCTGAATTCATTCAAGGAGCCTCGTTTACGGGTTATGGAACTACGCTTTATGTTGGGTTAGGTATTCCAATACCCCTTTTGAATAAAGGGTTAGTTGAGAAGACTGCTATTAGGGATGAAGATATTTTTACTGATATTGTTGATTATGGAGTGCCAAGAAGGGCTCGTCCAAACCTTGGGAAGGTTAACTATAAAGACTTAAAATCGGGTTCAATAACTGTGAATGGAAAGCGAGTTAGATCCAGTTCATTATCAAGTTTCAAAAAAGCTAAACAAGTTTCTGAATTGCTTAAACTTTGGATAGAAAACCAAGATTTTTACTTATCAAATCCTGTTGAAAGGCTTCCAATAGATACAATATTTAAACCTATGAGACAAACCCAAGAGACTTCTTTTGTGTCAAGTGTTATGCATGATGCTGTGACTTGTACAGAAGATGAAGAGATTCAATCGATTGCTAATAGAATTGTAACCAAGTCTGTTAATCATATCGTCGTGGTTGACGAGAGCAGGAAACTTCGAGGCATTGTTACTTCATGGGATGTTACAAGAGCTATGGCTGAAGGTAAAAATGAATTGTCAAGTGTTGTTTCACGGCGTGTAGTAACTGCAAAACTTGGAGAACCTTTAGAGACTGCGTCCAGAAAGATGGCGCGACATAATATATCCGCTTTGCCTGTTATAAATAGGGAAAGAAAAGTACTTGGAATAGTTACTGCTGAGGATGTTTCTCGGCTCCTTGGAAAGTGATAGCCATGGTGAAAATTCTATTAAGATTTTCAGAAAGTTTAGTTGGAAAACCTATAATCTCTCAAATAATCCTGAAACACAATGTTCCGATCAATATAATCACAGCTAATATTACCTCAAAGGGTGGTGAATTTCTAGCGGAAATACCTGATGCGGCATTAGAAAAAGTGGTTAAGGCTTTTCGTCAAAAAGGGTTGATTGTGACTTTACCAAAACTGGTTGAGATAGATGAAAAGGAATGTTTTAGTTGTGGGGCATGTATCACGATATGTCCGGTTGAAGCTCTTGCGTTTGATAAAGATTTTTCTTTATCTTTTAATACGGAAAAATGTTTAGGAAGTACTTGTAACGCTTGTATTGATGCTTGTCCTGCAAAAGCTATAAACTCTGTCGGGTAAAAATTTTTAAGCTGCTAGGAATGGGAGAACTAAAAACTGTTATGAAGAGAAATAAGCGTCTTTTTAAAGCACCTCTTAGGATTAAGGAATCAAGTTGCACTATTATTTCTGATAAAAAAATTGGTTTTGATTTAGCTAGAGATTCAATTATCAAAAATAGAATGGAACTTGAAAAGTATTGTAAAGAAAATTCTTTGTTTCTCACTAGTCTTGAGCCAATTCATGTTACAAACTGTCCTTTAATTGTTGAATTAATGGCTAAATATAGTGCAGAAGCAGATGTAGGTCCTATGGCTTCAGTTGCAGGTGTATTGGCTGATTTAGCTGTATTGGAAATGAAAAAGAGTGGTTGTGAGATCGCGGTTGTTGAAAATGGAGGAGAAGTTGCTGCATTTTCAAATGTACCAATAGATGTATGTTTATCAGCTGGGGATGTTAGTCTCTCTAATCGGTTTGGTTTTAGATTGATTGATTTTCCTATTGGTGTTGCTACCAGTTCTGGTCGTTTTAGTCATGCTTTGAGTTTTGGAGAAGCTGAAGCTGTTACCATCTTTTGTGAAACTGCTGGTTTAGCTGATGCAGCAGCAACAGCTGTTTGTAATGTGGTTAAAGGTAAACAGTCTAGTGATAAGATCGAACTTGGAATAAAAAAAGCAAAATCAATACAAGGTGTTTTGGGTGTTTTGATTATTTATAATGAATTGATTGGTACTGCAGGACAAATCCCAAAAATAATAAAGATCAATCCAGAATGTTAAAAATTACACTTAATATAAGAAAAGTAATTTAAGAAATATAATTCATTATCGAAAATATCTTTTGATCTCTTCTAGAGTTAATATTTTGATACCATTATTACTTAGTAACCATTCTGCTTTTTCCACTTCATTTATTCGAAGAATTAATGCGATTTTTCCATCAATGTGTACAGCTGATGAATACGCGTATTCTATGTTTAGGTTCATACTTGCTAAAATTTTGGTAATTTTTGATATTTTATTTTTTTCTGAGATAAAAATTGCGGTTACTTGCGTGTTTTTCTTAGATTTTGCAAGATTAAAATCGTTTTCCTCTAGAACTTTTGTAGTTTTTTCGGGATCTTCTGTTATCATTCTAACTAATCCAAATTCGCCAGCATCCGCAATTGATAGTGCAAAGATTTCGATTTGGTTTCTGTCTAGTTGATTCATTGCTTCAGATAATGATCCTGGTCTGTTATCTAAATATACACTAACTTGTGTTATTGGCAATTTAACACCTAATCTCAATTAGCTTCAAATAATATTTATATTTTCACGTAAAGTATAGTATCCAACCCGTGATAGGAGAATGTGTGTTTGCTAAAGTGCATAAGCGTATCAAAGCGCTTTGGAGGACTTCAGGCAGTAAATAATGTCGATCTTAATATAAAAGAGAATGAAATCGCAGGTCTTGTTGGACCAAATGGT
>JAEOTF010000345.1 GCA_016840025.1 Candidatus Hodarchaeota archaeon | reverse complement strand
TCTCCAACCACGAGAAATACATAATCACCAAAAGGAACATAAGACTGGGCATGTTCAGGATAAAGTGTTTGTTCTGCTTCAAATAGCAAAAGCGTACTATCATATTTGCAGAACGCGAGTAAATCAATCCGTTTCTTCAGTTCAGGTCCGTTCCTATTGTCTGTAGTTAGACTACTGATGTCAGTTAAACTGGAATCTATTACAAGTTCACGTGCTGTTATACAATTTAGATCGCTTAACCACTTTTCCAATGCGTTAACAATCACATGTTCTTGCATGCTTAAGCATCTCGAATGCCAATGGGAAGAATCTGAAATGTTCCATCATCTTCTGGTAAGGAAGGAGAATCAATCATGATCGCTTTCCTAACATTCTTTGAACCTTTCTGGAGCTTTACGCGATGTGTGACCATATGACCTACAACATTCCCGCCAATAGGTTGGTTGGGATCACCAAACATCTGATCTGGTTTAGCTTGGACTTGATTGGTAACCACAGTAGCGATATTCTGAATGTGAGTCTGACGTAAAACGTAATGAAGATGTTTCCCGATCTTTTGTTGTCGAGTTGCTAGTGTACCTCGTCCTATGTATTCACAGCGGAAATTAGCCATGAGAGAGTCGATGATGATGAGACCATATTCTCCTGTTTCATCCGCTAACTGAAAACAGTGCTCAACTAAAGCCATCTGATGATCGGAGTTATAAGCGCGTCCTACTGTGATATTATCCAACGCTTTATCAGGATCAAGTCCTAGTTCTTTGGCAATAGCATAGGGACGTTCCCAGTAAAATGTACCTTCGGTATCTACCCAAAGGACTTTTTTACCGAGACCACCTTTATCGCGGGGTAATTGTGCATTGATCGCGAGTTGATAGCAGATCTGGGTTTTCCCTGTACGAAATGCACCATAGAATTCAGTGACACTACCACACTCGACTCCGCCTCCTAAAACACGATTGAGATCCTCTGAAGATGTCGTGATGCGAATTCGATGCTCACCCATTTCCTTATATTTACCACCGGGTCGAAGACCTAAATCATAATGTTCCCTTACAGCAAAGAGTAATTTCTTTACTGTAGTTTCACCTAACCCTTTAATAGATGATAAATCGGCTTCTGTTGCTACTGCTAACGATTTGGTTGAATGAAAACCAGCATCAGCCAGTTTTTTTACCACAGATGGTCCAATACCAGGAATATCTTTGATTGTGTATTCTTTTTCTGCAACTTTAGGCAATGGTTCTTTTTCTTTTTCAGGTACTGCTTTAGCCATATTATCAGGCAACCACCCCCACTTCTTAACCTCCATTTAAGAAGGTCTCAAGAGATAATTTAGCTCGGAAAAAATGTTGTATAAAAAAAAGAAAGATACAAACAAAATCCAGAATTAAAAACCAAAGAAGTGAGAGTATGGTTAACAGAGATGAATTAGAAGAAATATTCGTGAAAAACGGTTATAAAGACTTTAAATGGATTGATCCAGAGAAAATAGTGGTCTCTCGCTGGGTACGGATGAAATGTATATTTGGCTGTCCGGGATATGGGTATTATGCTTCCTGTCCTCCGCACACTCCTTCTGTTCAAGAATGTGAAGAGTTTTTTCGAGAATATAGTAAAGCGGTAATTTTTCATTTCGAGAAAAATGTTGATAAGCCAGAAGACCGTCATGCATGGACAAAAGAAATTAATAAGAAGCTTTTAGAAGTCGAAAGGGAAGTATTTCTCTCCGAGTATGTGAAAACGTTCCTTCTCTTTATGGATACATGTGAAATCTGTGAAGAATGCACAAAAGAGAGAAAAAATTGCAAACACCCGAAATTATCGAGACCTACTCCAGAAGGAATGGCAATAGATGTCTTTACCACAGTAAGACAAATTGGTTACCCAATTAAGGTTTTAAAAGACTATTCCGAAACAATGAACCGATATGCATTTTTAATGATTGATTAGAAGGAAATTATTTCATGATTTACCTTTGTTTATTGTTCTCTTTTTTCATAAAAATTCAACTAGGACGATAATATTAGATTTCAAATCGATTTAATTGATGAAGAAAACTGAGGACGATTATGGCATTCAGAAAAGAATTGGAAGAATTATTCCAAGAAAATGGGTATACAGACTTCAAATGGATTAACCCAGAGAAAATTGTGGTCAAACATTGGGTACGGATGAAGTGTATATATGGCTGTCCCGAGTATGGTAATAATGCCACCTGTCCTCCGCATACTCCTTCGGTTCCAGAGTGTGAAAGATTCTTTCGGGAATATACGGAAGCAGTGATCTTTCGTTTTGAGAAGAAGGTTGCAAAGCCTGAAGACCGCCATGAATGGATAAAAGAAATTAATAAGAAGCTTTTAGACGTCGAAAGAGAAGTCTTTCTTGCTGGTTTCCAGAAAGTCTTCCTCCTTAATATGGGTAGCTGTAAGATCTGTGAAGATTGTAAAAAAGAGAGAAAAAATTGCAAACACCCGAAATTATCGAGACCTACTCCAGAAGGAATGGCCATAGATGTCTTTTCTACAGTAAAACAAGTAGGTTATCCAATTGAAGTTCTAAAGGATTATACCGCAACAATGAATCGTTATGCGTTTTTAATGATTGAATAGACGTACAGATATGTCTTCAAACATGTCAAAAGTCCTCTTCCTTCACGATCTTCAAGCAATCAATCAAGATCGATTGCAATATATCCATTAATCTGTCGGGAGTACCATTTACTGTAGCTGTATCCATCTGTGCACTCACAAAAGAACTTTCTGTCATTGTTTGGAATGTGAATCCTAAAACTAAGCCATTAAATACGAATATATTAACTAATACAGTTATAAAATATGTTCGTTTCATTTCTTCTTCCCCCTAATTCTATATCGAATCACAAATGACTGCCCCACAACATTTCCATCCTTCACCTTTATTGAAAGTTATCATATTCTTGCGGGTATATATAGCCTGCAATTTTTCTTCCCCGCAAATTATTTTGTCCTACAAACTTTCTTGTTTCTTCTTCGTGTGAGTCTGTAATAACCGATAATTGTTATAGAGATCAGAAAGAAAACAATGAAAGGTAACTCTATCAATCCCGTTTTGGAATCAGCTGTTGCTGTTGCTAATGTTGTTGGAGTATAAGTTCTCACTAACCACATATCCAGCTCCCCTGCGCCAAAGGACTGGGTATAACCCGCTAGAACAAAGTCCCCTTTAGTCGTTTGGATGACGGAATTGGCTTCTTCATTTTCTACTCCCCCATAGGTTTGATGTCCTTGCATAATTCCATTGACATCTGTCTTCACCAACCACATGTCAAAACCACCAGCACCATAGGAGCATGTATACCCAGCTAGGGCAAAGCCACCGTCAACTGTCTGGATAACTGAATGGGCGATCTCATGACACTTTCCTCCATAGGTTCGATTCCATTGCATAATACCATTCATATCCGTCTTAACTAGCCACATGTCCCTCTCACTAGTACTAGAGCTATATGAATATGTTTCTCCAGCGAGAGCAAAACCCCCATCCGTTGTTTGGATAATTGACCAAGCTGCATCTGGAACAGCTCCCCCATAGGTATGATTCCACTGAACAATACCATTGTTATCCGTCTTAATCAGCCACATGTCTGACCAATCAGATCCATATGGACGAGCCTCTCCAGTTAGAGCAAATCCGCCATCGGCTGTCTGAACGACTGTACAACTAGCTTGTAAATCTTCTGATCCGCCAACATATGTTTGATTCCACTGTAAGATCCCATTTGCATCGGTTCTGACCAGCCATATGTCTCTGCAACCAACACCATATGGTTTAGTCCATCCTGTGAGGGCAAATCCACCATCGGTCGTTTGGATGACTGAACGAATATCAACATCCTCTCTTCCTTTATAGGTATGACTCCACTGTACGTTACCATTAGCATCGGTTTTAACTAATAACGAACCAACTGCAATGATAAAACTTCCGTCAGATGTCTGGATAACCGTCATAATATCATCTCCCTCGTAGGTTTGATGCCATTGTATGATACCATTAGCATCGGTTTTTATTAATAACGAGCCACTAAGGGCAAAGCCTCCATCTGTGGTCTGGATGACCGAGTAAGCTATCTCGGTATCTGTTCCCCCAAAGGTTTGATGCCATTGCATATCACTAAGTGTAGAACTAGCTATCTGAGTATTCGATGTCATTCTTACTAGAACAGGAAACAGAACAGTAAAGAACAGGAATAATGCCAATATTTTGTAATTTCTTATCATTTTATTATTTCAACCCTAAAAATCATTCTTCCTCATGTATGTTTGTTTAATCAGTCCAATAATAACAATAAAGATCAGAAAGAAAAAAAAGAAAGGTAATTCAATTATCCCGCCTTTAGGATTAGGTATTGAGGATGGAGGACTAGTCTTCACCAACCACATGTCACCAACACCTGCTCCATAAGAAGTGGTTATCCCTGCAAGGACAAAATCCCCATCAATCGTTTGGATGACTGAATGAGCCTGATCAAAGTCTATACCCCCGTAACTCTGATGTCCCTGCATAACTCCATTCACATCCGTTTTAACCAACCACATGTCCCGACTACCTGCCCCATATGATTCAGTCCAGCCTGTGAGAGCATAGCCCCCATCCGTTGTTTGAATCACTGCCACAGCTCCATCAGAATCTGTACCTCCATAAGCCTGGTGCCATTGCATATCCCCATTCATATCTGTCTTAACCAACCACATATCCAACCAGCTAGCTTGACGGAAGAAAGCATGACCAGCAATTGCAAATCCTCCATCAGCAGTCTGGATGACTGACCTGGCTTCATCACCTTCTGTTACTCCATAGGTCTGAGCCCACTCTGTAATACCATTTAAGTCCGTTTTGACCAGCAATATGTCCCGACAAAAGGTCTCAGGTGATTCAGTCCAACCGGTGACAACAAAGCCCCCGTCCGTTGTCTGAATGACAGAAAAAGCTTCATCGTCTTGTGTTCCCCCATAAGTTCGATTCCACTGCTCTATGCCATTTATATCCGTCTTGACCAAGCATATGTCCCGATTACCAGTCTCATTTGAAACAGTTGAACCAGCGAGAACAAAACCCCCATCTGCTGATTGGATAACTGCCCAAGCTTCATCGCAATGTGTTCCTCCATAGGTCTGATTCCACTGAGCGACGCCATTCATATCCGCTTTGACCAACCATATATCTTCACCAGTTACATTTGATACGGTCAAACCAGCGAGAACAAAGCCTCCGTCCGTTGTCTGGATGACCGAGAAAACACGATCATAATCCGGTCCGCCATAGGTCTGATTCCACTGCATGATGCCTGACGCATCCGTCTTGACCAACCACATGTCACCTAAACCTGCACCAAATGACCAAGTATCCCCTGCGAGAGCAAAACCGCCATCAACTGTCTGAATAGCCGACATGGCTCCATCAGTCTGTGATCCCCCATAGGTGTGACCCCACCGCATATCACTGAGCGAGGAAATAGACATATTACCACTTGCTGCCTTTAATACATGATTCTGACTATTATTTTCTATAAAAACAGAAGATGCTTCAGGTAATCCCCCTGCAATGAAAATTAACCAGATGAGAAGATAATAAGACAATTTTTTTTTCATCTTTCCACCTTCAAACAGATGTATTTGATTATTCACTATTAGAAGTTCAAAAAACCTCCAAATGATTCGAATTATGCAAATATCTAATTCTCCGTTGTAGGAGCTCTACTTTCAATAGAATAAATAAAATATCTAGCTACACATATAATATCAATTTCGTTGTCTACTATATTACTATTATCAATGAGCATGATTTATTTTCTAGCTTTCTCAAATAGCTCCTTAACCGACATCTCGAACTCTTTTAAAATAAGTAATTTGCTTACTAACGTATCTTTCTCAGTAAATACTTGAGTGTAATACTTACCATCCTGTAAGGTAAAAACATCTATAAGATTTTCATAAGCATTTACTACCCAATATTCTTGCACCCCGTACTTTTCTGCGAGCTTTCTTTTTTCCACATAATCTTTAAATCTGGAACTAGGTGAAAGTATTTCAATAATCAAAGAAGGTGAACCATCAATGTATTGATCTTTCTGCTTATTGAGTTCTTCTTCATCTAAATAGACTAAATCAGGTATGATACAGTCATCCTCTGAAAATTTAACAGGAATCGACGCACCGATTAACTTTCCTAAAGCTTTTTTATCAAAGAAGCTTGCTAAAATGTGACTTAAGACAGTTGTTAGTGATTGGTGTAAAACACTAGGAGTTGGTGTAATTATATGCACCCCTTTGATTAATTGATGTCCCAGTCCATCATAGGGTAGGTTAATGAACTCATCAAATGATATTTTACGATTCGCTCTTAATTCCCGTGTGAAAGACTTATCTGGAATCGTCATTATTTTCCATCACTTGATTTAAAGTCTCGAAAAGTTAAAAATGTTTCTTATCGCTAAAATACTTCTTAATCAATTTAATAGAAATTCTCAACTTAATTTATATTACTCTACTTCTTTTTATTCTCTTATACTTTTAATGACTGAACATTGTATGAGGTGGACTGCATGGCGATTAAATCAAAAAAAGTACCCGTTTCAAGGCTAATTGTAGCTATAGTTGGAGGAGCAACCTATTTTCTCTTCAACATACTCTTTCCATATTTGAAATTCATGTTTCCGTTCCTAGAGGTATCAGAAGATTTCGCTGGTGATGGAAAGTGGACAGCAAAGTGGTATGCTTCTTTACTAGAATTCACTTTTTCAAATTCTGGTATTTCTACCTATTCCATTAATTTCACTGGACTTGAAGGAAGTGAAGTAGAGTTCCTGTGGACTCTTTTAGATTTTTGGCAATGGTTTTTCCTTTTAGGTGGAATAATTGCTCTGATATTGGTGATAATATCAGAAGTTATCGTTACCAGCGGAAGTGAACTTCCCAGTCAACGAATTTCGCTAAGTTCACTCGGTTTCATTGTAGGTTTAGTAGCAAGTGGTGTCGAGTGGCTGCTCTACATCTTAATATGGTTGATGGAAGACTGGGGCGATAAGTTGATTTCAGGTCTACAGACTCAGCCAGACTTAGGATTTATACTCCTATTGCTGAACACTATTGGAGTTATAGCGCTATATATTGCATCTAAACCCTCTTTGGTCATTAGAGGATAATAAGTGGAGGATAACTGTTATGAATTCTACAGATATTTCTAAAAAAAGGCCCTATATGGTTATAATTGGGAGCCTCGTCTTTTTTGTCTTGAATGTTCTCTTACCTTTTATGAGGATCTTATTCGGATTCTTGGAAAGTTCAACTGAATCTTCTACAACAAGTTACTATCCAACTGGAATGAAACTTAGTGGTGATGAAAGGGATACTTATTATTATGATATTGATTTCTATATCAAAGCGGGTGCTAGTAATGTAGAGTTTATTTGGACTCTCCTCGACCTATGGCAATGGATATTCATTTTTGGTGGCATTGCTGCTCTGATACTGGTTATTAGCCCAGAAGTAGTATCGAAAACACGGGGTAAGCTCCCCGAACTACCGCCATCTTTAGGTTTAATCGGTTTTATAATTGGAATAATCGCAAGTGGAGTCGAGTGGCTGCTTTTCATCTTGGTGTGGATGTTAGAGGATTGGGTCAATCAACCGGATTTAGGTATTGGTTTAATGATACTAAATATCATTGGATTTGTAGCGCTCTATTTGGCTGCTAAACCATCTTTGTTGATTAAAGAGCAAGTTAACAGTGGATAACTTAACTCGATTGTTTCTGTTTTTTTAGAATTATTATGAAAGCTACTATCATTAAGGAGAAAAAAATGAAGGTATCAGGACGTGTAAATTCAGAAATAGTTGCAGATCCTATTGTTAATGTTGCTTCTGAGTTTGAATACAAATCAGAACCATCCTGTACCCATATTTGGTATAATAAATCATCGTTAGTTGCTAGATGAACATCAACGGAATCACCATTTAACGGAAATGCCATCTCAAAGAAATAAGCCCCAGCTGAGTAAGAACCATAACCTATTACGTTATTTTCTTCCCAATGAGGATCGTAGAGATCATCTTCCCATCTCATCTCCCACATGGTTGGACCGACTTGTTCCCAATATGCAAACCCATCTTGTGTCGCAAAGATATCAAAATCTTTCGCATAGAGTACATGTTTAAAATCAAAATAGTCTGTAGGGTCGTAATCCCACTAAGAATCTTCATCTATATCTAATGCAACTGCAACAAAATCATAATAGTTCACATCACCATAGGTAGCATCATTGTACTCAAAAGCAAAATACACCATTGACGCATCATGACAAGCACAAAAGGACACATCAAGAGTCTTTGAACCATAATAATCTGATAACGTTACAGTTTGCCAGGAAAAACTATTCCAAGCGTTGTCTTTTATCCCGTCAGTTACAGTAGGCGGCACTGTGGTGTTATAAGCAGTATAATCGACTTGAGAAGCAAAGGATGTTGTTAAACTAACTAAAGAAATGCAGAGTAAGAAAATAACTACTTTTTTGTTCATTTTAATGCCCTTCATTAAACGATAGGTATATGGTTGAATCATATTTTTTAAAAATTTTTATGGAGATTCTTCAGATTTTTTAAATAAAGTAAATTAATACTGATGTTAAATAGCTAATCATCTATTATTGAAATAAATAGATAAGATGTCGCTACTGAAGTTAATGATTAGATAAAGACTAAAGAATAATAAAAAAGTGACATTCTAAGATAATTGTAGTAATACAGATCCTACAATACATCATTAACTTCTTTTACATAGGAAAATGTATTTGCAAAATTCGAATTATACTTGTTCTATTTAATCTACTTTTCTTTCTTTCTTTAGAAGATATAGGTCTATTATTTGAGGTATTTGGAAATGACATTAAATTACAATAATAAATATATAAACTCTATAAGATTACTTAATACTTCATTTCCCTTACAAGCTACTTTGCCTTACAAACAAAATGCTTCCTTTTTATTATATCACAAGAATTCATGACGTTGAGGTGAGTTAATGGGTAATGAATCAGGAAAATCCCCTATGATAAGGTTGATTGTGGCTATTAGCGGGGGATTGATCTTCTTCGTCTTGAATATCTTCCTACCTTACATGAAAATTATGTTCGGCTTCTTAGAGGATTCACGCTTTGGATGGACTATAAGATATTATGCCACTGAAGTTAATGCAAAACATGAGGATGTTGTTGCTGAGATAACTTGGAACTATGATGAGTATGGTAGAAGTCTGCGTAAGGAAGCAGTGGGCGAGTTAGAGTTCACTTGGACATTTCTAGATCTCTGGCAGTGGGTTTTCCTCGTAGGTGGCATAATAGCACTAATTTTAGTGATTTTGCCAGAATTAATAAATATGACCAGACGTGAACTACCTGAACTACCGGTTTCACTAAGCATGACTGGTTTCATAATAGGGTTAATTGCAAGCGGAGCCGAGTGGCTTCTCTTCCTCTTTTTGTGGTTGGAAGAAGATTGGGACGATCAACCGGACATCGGATTCTCTCTACTGATTCTGAACATCATTGGTTTTGTAACGCTTTATGTAGCGTCTAAACCGTCATTACTCATTAAAGAACAATAAGGAGTAGGTTTAATGACAATTGAATCAACAAATGGATCTCAAAAAAGGTTAATTGTAGCTTTGGTTGGAGGATTAATCTTTTTTCTCGTGAATATCCTCGCTCCCTACATAGGTTTTATGTTCGGGTTTCTAGAGGGTACAATTATAGATGATATGTATGGAGTGAAGTGGGATGTGAAATGGCATTCATCTGAGTTAGAAATGATATATGAATCAACACCCTTTGATAGCTCAATTTCCTATAGCTTCACTGCACTTGAAAATAGTGAAGTTGAATTCCTCTGGACCCTCTTAGATCTCTGGCAGTGGATTTTCCTCGTAGGAGGTATAGTTGCCCTAGTATTAGTTATTATTTCAGAAATAATAACAATAACTGGGGGTAAACAACCCGATCTTCGAGTTTCGTTAAATTCACTCGGTTTTATAATTGGTCTAATCGCTAGCGGCGTGGAATGGCTTCTTTTCCTCTTGATCTGGGTGTTAGAAGATTGGGACACTTTGATTTCAGGTATGTCCAATCAACCAGATCTAGGATTCATCCTATTGATTCTAAATGTTGTTGGAGTTATAGCTCTCTATCTAGCTGCTAAACCTTCAATACTCATTAAAGGGTAAAAAAGGAGATAAATCTATGGTATCTACAGAGAAAGCACACAAAAAAAGGTTAAGAGTGGCTTTAATTGGAGGAATTATCTTTTTTTCTATGAACATCCTCTTTCCTTATATGAAGATCTTGTTTGGGTTTTTAGAATATTCAGATGATGACTATAAAGCAAAATATTTTGCTTCTGGGCATAAAGCAGGTTATGATGAAGGTAATCAAACGTCAATAGGCTATGATTATTTTGCAAATGTTCGTGAAGGTGATGTGGAGTGGCTTTATACGCTCCTAGATCTCTGGCAGTGGGTTTTCGTCCTTGGTGGTATCGCAGCTTTAACGCTGGTTATTATACCAGAAGTAGTAACGAAAACAGGGGGTGAATTACCCGAATTACCGGTTTCAGTAGGTTTAATCGGTTTCATAATTGGTGTAATTGCTAGCGGAGTGGAATGGCTGCTCTTCATCTTGGTGTGGATGTTAGAGGATTGGGCCAATCAACCGAACATCGGATTTTTTCTGCTGATTCTGAACTTTATTGGCTTTGTAGCGCTTTATATAGCTGCTAAACCATCCCTGTTGATTAAAGAGTAATAAGGGGTAGTACTATAATGAAGTATGCTTTAATATGTTTATTTATCCTTGGGATGGGTGGGGTGATGTCTGAGGGGTTGCTAGCACCTAACATTACAGTGAGTGGAAAAACTATACTACAAGATCTCATGGAAGCTGAAGAGACACTTCAAATACCTGAGACGAATCGTTACACGCCACATGATCCAATTCAGATCGGTAATGATGAGAAGTTAGCAGAGGTTGCTAGTAGTGGAAATGGAACTATAGAGAATCCCTATCTATTAGAAGGCTGGAATATTACCACGTCGGGCGTGCATGGGATTTATATTTACGGAACCACCAAATATTTTGCTATTCGTAATTGTTGGGTAAGTACAGGAGATGTTGACTTAATTTATGGGATTTTTATTCAAGGTGTTCATTCGGGAACGTTCACTCTCCAAAATAATACCTTATATAAGAATTCCATAGGTCTCCAGCATGTAAGTTCTTCATTTTCGACCGTGATTCACAATATCTTTATCCAAAATTCAATGCACGGGACTCAACTTTTTCAATCAAGTAATTGTTCAATTAGTTGGAATTTATTTATACAGAACGAAGTTTATGGAGTAGTGCTAGCGTTATCAAGTGACGATAACTTTATTCATCATAATAGCTTCATTAATAATGGAGTAACTCCTCAAGCAAAAGATTTATGCTCCAATAACCAGTGGTTTGACGTTTTAACCAATAAAGGGAATTATTGGTCAGATTACAAGGGAACTGGAGTATATAATATTGATGAAGCAGGAGTTGATGACCCGTATCCCCTTCAAGAACCGCTGCATGAATACACAGCAATGGAGACAAAAAATGACAATGGATTGGTTCTTGGGTTTGTATTTCCTACCTCGATATTAGTTTTAATTTTGCTGAAACGTAGTAGTCCGAGGTGAACTACTACTCCAAAGGTAAGTAAAATGTTAGTAGGAGAAAATTGGGATGTTGTCCACCGAAAAATTGAATGAACATGCAATTGAACTTCCCCAGTTGCTAGAGCAACTTGCTACTGATCCATTTACAGGTTTAAGTAAGAATGAAGCTGAAAAACGACTGGAAGAGTATGGACCTAACGAGATCCCAGAAGTGAAGGGAAATATTTGGCAAATTTACCTCGCTCCGCTTTTTAATTGGCTGATAAACACCTATCTGGTCATGACTGCGATTTTACTTATTCTCTCCATTTGGAATATTAAGATTCGAACACAAGCGATTCAATGGCTTATTTTTGTTTTAGTCAACATGGTTATTGCTATAGTTCAACAAGTTCGGGCAACGAAGAAAATTGAAGCTCTCCGGCAACTTGCTCCTGCTATGACGAAAGTTATTCGAGAGGGACAAACTATAGAAGTTGAAACAAAATCACTTGTTCCTGGGGATATTGTTAGGCTTGGAGTAGGAGATCGGATTTCTGCAGATGGTCGTATTCTAAAATCCAGTGCTTTTATTGTCAATGAAGCATCTCTAACTGGTGAAAGCCTTCCTGTTACCAAAGCTGAAGGAGATTTGGTTTTGGATGAAGAAATATCAATAGGAGAAAGGATTAATATGGTTTTCGGGGGGACATTTGTCCAAATGGGTTCTGCACAAGCAGTAATAATACATACAGGAGTATACACAGAAATTGGGAAGATTCAAACAGAACTCAATGAGCTAAACACTGGTGATGTTCCTCTTCGAGACAAAGTAAATCAATTAGGGCGAGTATTAGCGATGGGAGTAATCCTGTTTCTGATGATTCAACTAACTTGGCAACTGTTTGCTCCTCCTTATGGGTGGGATTTTGAGACACTCACTCAAGAAACACTTGTAGAAGACCTATCTGCGATTGTGATCACGTCAATGTCAATAATGCCAATTAATATTCCTTTACTGACTACAATAGTATTGTTAACTGGTGTTTTAGCATTAGCAGGTCACAAAGTTCTCATTAGAGACTTAGGAGCGATTGAGAGTTTAGGACGAGTTTCTGTTTTATGTTCCGACAAAACTGGAACAATAACTAAGAATGAAATGACAGTAAAAAGAGTTTGGACTGATCAACAACTTTATGGAGTCACCGGATTAGGTTATGGACCAAAAGGTACGGTTTTTTTTAATCGAAGATGAATCTAGCACAGACGTGGATGAGTCAACAGTACCTAAAGATATTCAGTGTGTAACAGCAGGTTCTCCATTAGAACTGTTGGTCATATCAGGGAAAAATAATAATGACGCAGAATTAAGTTCTGAAGAAATTGAGACAACAGGACAAACAATTTGGAAAAGTACAGGTAATCCGACAGATGCTGCACTCCTTGCGCTTTTTCATAAATCTGGATTAGATGAAAAAGATATTTCTCAAAAATATCAATTGCAACGAGAATATCCTTTTGATTCCTCTTTAAAACGTATGTCTAAGACCTTTGTAGAGACAGATCAAAATCCTGGCTATATAGTATTCACGAAGGGAGCCACTGAAATGATTATTCCTCGTTGTCCAAAGATAGTGGAAAACGGGGAGATAAAAGAATGGGTTCCTGAAAGAAAAGAGTCCCTTCTAAAATTCATAAACAGTTTTGCTGAATTAGGTTATAGAATTTTATCCTTTGCCTACAAACGAATTAAAGAACTTCCCCCTAAGAATAAGGAAGAACGAGGACTGATTGAGTCAGATTTAGTGTATTTAGGATTCGTTTGTTTACTCGACCCGCCCCGTGAAGATGTAAAAGAAGCAGTAGGAGAGTGTCATAGCGCTGGAATTACCCCGATCATGATTACAGGTGATTCAAAGGTTACTGGAGGAACAATCGCTACTCAAATTGGATTGTTAGGAACTAATCAATATGTTCAAGAAGGAAGAGTCGCAGGAATACTTAAGGATGAAGAGTTCGAAAAATCAGTCGTCTTTGGTCGCGTTTCTCCACAGGATAAGCAAACCATTGTAGAACGCTATCAAGAGCAAGATAGAGTTGTAGCAATGACTGGTGATGGAGTTAATGATGCTTTAGCGCTTTCTATGGCAGACGCGGGAGTAGCGATGGGGATTGCAGGAACGGATGTCGCTAAACAAGTATCTGATATTATAATTGCTGATGATTCCTTCAGTAGTGTAGTAACGGGGATTCGGGAAGGGAGAGGTTTATATCATAAAATTCGTATAATGATTTTCTTTTACATCTGTGTCAATGTAGCAGAAGCTCTTGTCTATTTTGGTGGCTCATTGCTACCTGTTGATAACTTCTATTTGTTAAATAACTGGCAGCGGATGTATATTTTTTCTATCGCACACGCCTTACCACCTATGGCTATTATATTTGACCGGTTTAGTGCGGGTATAACGGAACGTAAACCCATAGATAGTGAGGGTATCTTTTCTAAACGGTTGGTTTATGCCTTGATCATTACCGCGGTTTCCCTCTCAGTTGTGCTTTATATAGTGTACTTCCTTTCTTATGAAGGAATCATTGCAGTTACTGGATTCAACAGACAAGGATATGTACCTGAAGAGATGTATTCCCTCATCGAGGAACCAATAGACATTTTCGCGGCGCTCGATTGGTCACATGCCAAAGCAAGGACTATGATGCACACTGTCATTTATTTGACTGAAAGTATCTTAGTTCTTAGTATTCGACGAATTGATAAAAGTTTGATCCAATCTTTTAAAGAGGATAGATTCTGGCTTGCTTATTTATGTGTGTTTTCTCTTCCAATATTACATCTATGCATTATGTATGTCCCTGGGATTCAGGAAATCATTGTTGACTTAGCTGGCATCAACTTTGAAATAATTCAACTGGATCTTATTGATTGGGGCATTTGTATCGTAGCAGCATCCTTTCCAATTGTGATGTTAGAAACTTACAAATGGTATTGCCGGAAAAAAGGACAATTTTTCTAAAAATGACTTAATGATTCAAGGTGTTGTAATTAAGAGATAATGGAGGTTTTAAAAATAAAAAACAATTCATCTACGAAAGAATTGAAAGATGTAGCCGAATCACTTAGTGAATTACAAGAGTCAGTAGTATTATTACGGCGGGTTCGTGAATTTGAGGACCATTTGGAACGATCACGTTTCTATTTAGGAATGGGATTTGGTGGATTACTTGCGATTTTTGCAGGTTGGGTTGAAATAGTCGCCCAGCATATTTTAGGAACTGATCCTACTTTAATCCTTTTCCTTAGAGATGATACCTACACTCTCTCTGATTATTCGGTGTTTTGGCTTGTGACTTGGCTAATCCATGTGACCCCCATAGTCCTTTTGTTAGGTTTCGTCCTTAGAAGTCAAACTTTGGAGCATTGGTCTCGATTTTATTTTAATACGGGACTCTTATGGGGGTTATGTTTATTCCTAGCGTTTTTTCTGAATAGTTTCTTAGTTGCCCAGGATCAAGAATTTATTTCCTCAGCAGTTATATCTTATTCAATTTTTGTTTTTATTGCAGCAGCACTTACTCCCATTGTCAATCTCACAAACGAGAAAATCCATGAAATTCGTATCTATTTTTGGAGTTTAGGAGTCATGTCTTTGATATATGGCATCGTTTCCTTTCTTGTTGAGGATACGCTACAAATGGGTGTTTATTGTGGTTTATTAGGAGGTACTCTCATAATAGCGTCTTTATTTGGGATGTGGTTTGAACGAGTGCCATTCAAAATCGAAAAATTAGTACCACCTGAAGAATAGTGCAATTATAGATATTTTGTGGAGTGTTATTGGTATGAATGGATCAAACGACGAGCAGTCAATTCAACGAGAGTTTTTAGAGAAGTTAAACCCCTTGATTCATGAACCAGTGCGACTTGCGCTTCTTAGTTTACTATTAGCACCGAAAAATCTCCCTTTCAGAACCATTCAAGATATCTTAGGAAAAGGATTCGGGGAACTAAACAAACATGTCATAGAGCTCTCCAATGCAGGATATCTCACAATCTCAAAGACCTATGTAGATACTCGACCACGAAGAATCATTACCATAACTTCAAAAGGAGAAAAAGCTATTCAGAAGTATGCAAGTCAAGTAACAAAAGTTATTGAAGAGATTACAACTGCTAGTGAAGAAAAAGAAGGGTATAAGGAGTAAAAATAGTTAATTCACACAATTTCTTTGATGTGAACATAAAGATTTTAGCAAGTCTTTTGAATTTCAAGTTTATTTAACTCTCTGAGAGAATTAGGAGATCATATTTGTCATTCAAATCCGACTATCATGAGAAGTGATTCTTAAAATGGTTGTGGAACAACTTCATGGGACTTAATGTTGATTACGTGCAAAAAAGGATTATAGAAATTGATAGTGTTATTGATGAACTTAATAGATTAACACAAAAAGAATTTAGTGATACAAATTTAGATGAAAAATATTCCATAAGATATCAGATTATTGTTTTAGCTGAAGCGTTAGGGAGTTTGTGTCTTCATTTTGTTTTAGAAGAAACTAAAGAACAACCTAGTTCTTATGCAGAATGTTTTACAATTCTTGAAAAAAAAGATTGGATGTGTCCTTGTTCCGAAATTATTCAAATAATCCGCCTTCGTAATTTAGTTATTCATCGTTATTGGATCGTTGATGACAAATTAATTTATAATGCAATTAAAGAGAATTTTCGGAATGTAACAGATTTTTTAGAGGCTGTGAGGATTTATATTGAGTCTAAAAACTAAAATTCATGACAAAATACAATGGTATACTTTTTCCTCTGTTCAGAAAGATAAGATCCTCAAAAAGATAACAAGTATTTTGGAAAGTGAGCCGAAACTTGTCTTTGCGTATGTGTTCGGTAGTTTTCTATATCGTGAATTCATAAGAGATTTAGATTTGATGATTTTTTATTTGCCTAAATTAAAATTTAGAGATTATTTAAGTATTGGAACAAAAATAGAAAAAAATATCAAAATACCGATTGATTTAGTTCAATTTCAGGATCTGAGCTATAGCCTTAAAATGAATATTTTGACAAAAGGTAACCCATTAATTATCCGAAACCAAGAAATTATTAGTCAACAAAAGGTTTTAGCACTGATTGAACGCAACGAATTATTATTTTATCAAAAAGAAGTAATGTAGACATTTTTAAAGCATTTCTAATGTTTCAGATGCGTTTCCATGTGGTAATAAACGTCCACAAGATTACATATAATTTTTCAAATACCGATAGCCGTGCTACCTCATAACCATGACTATTTTTTCGAATATGCCCTAAACAGGCAGTTTTTGGACTTGCTCCAACAATGCCCACTGCACCAGCATCGCTGCCACTATTGGTATAGACTAAGGGCTGCAGCTCTGTACCAGCGGTAGTTGCTGCTTCTGTCAAAGCCTTGATCAGTTCTCTATCATAGAAATATGTACGATCTCTGATCCTGATTCCAGCGATGTCGAGTCTCATGGGTGATTCCGCAGCAAACGGGCAACCATCTACAGCAATAAAATAAGTTGGATTTAATGACTGGGCTAAATATTTCGCTCCAAAACAGCCGATTTCTTCCCCCGTGGTAAATGCAATTATTAAATTCATTGATGGTGTTACATCTTGCATTTTAATGGATTTCAACAAGCGGAGTAGCGCAACGACTCCCATTTTGTCATCGAAAGTCCATGCTGCAATCATAGGATCGGTTTCTTCACCAAATAATACTGGACCCCTTGTTGATTGTGCGGGAACGATGAGAGTTCCAGGTTTGATTCCAAGACTCTCGAGCTTTTGAGGTGAAAAATCCGTGATAATTTTGACACTTTTCCATTCCAAGTCAGGTTTACCGCCAGCATGTCCCGAACCCATCAAGGGTATACCTAATATTGTCCCATTTTCGCCAAAAATCTCAACAGGTCTTTCGCCAAGTTTCCAAGGGAGAGTCCCGCCTACCCGTTCCACATCTAAAGTACCATCAGGATTTACTGTGGTTACCATCAGTCCAATTTCATCAATATGAGCAGCTAAACAGCAGGTCTCATTATTATCTTTTTGTCCCTTTATCTGAATATAGACATTTCCTGCATGATCTTTTACTGGACTATACCCCCATTTAGTGCATTTTTTAATGATATGATCGGCTAGATTGGTTTCCATTCCTGAAGGAGAGGGAATTTTCAATAATTCAGAGAATAGTTGAACGATTTCAGATTCCATATGCGTTTTATATAAGTCTGATTCCATTCTAATGCCTCGGGGTTCGGGGATAGACAGTATTTCATAAATATTGTGCATGACAACCGTTCTTTTCATTATAATCAAAAAAAGTCTAATATTCTCTTCTATAGTCATCTTACATTATGGTTAAAATTAGTTAAAACCACAGCTATTATTCAAAGATGTTCAATATTGTTTAAACTATACCAACATATCTTTTTGAGCTGAAAGATGAGATACTCAATAAACGAATTATTCTCTTATTTCAAAGGCGGAGTTTTAATGAATCAGCCCAATAAAATAAAGGAAGAAGAAGATTCATTCGAACTCCGCTATAGAGCGCTCTTTGAACAGAATACTGATGCGATTTTTCTCTCTAATATGGAAGGCGTAGTTCTAGACGTTAACCAAAAAACAGTAGTATTATTAGGTTATGAACGCAAAGAAATGATAGGAACATGGGTAGGTCAATATGTAACCGACTATAATCGTGAAGAGAGTCTTGAAAGAGAAATGCGATTAAAAAAAGGAGAAAAGGTGGGATTTTATTACCGAACATTAATTAGAAAAGATAAAACCACTTTTCCAGGGGAAATAAGCCCATCCATTGTCAGAAATTCGGAAGGAGAACCAGTTTATTTTCAACTTTTAGTTCGTGATATTTCAGAACTACATAAATCAGAAAAAGAACTCAAGGAACAAGAATTCCGTTATCAGGCGCTTTTTGAGTATGGTAATGATGCAATTTTTCTTGCAAGTCATACAGGTAAAATACTTGGAGCAAATCAAAAAGCAGTTGACTTACTAGGATACAAGATTAAAGAATTAGTAGGTATGACTACTGATACAATAGTTCATGATTTTGACTATGAAGATAGTACTCAAAAACTAGATTCATTGATGAGGGGGAAATCAGTACCGATCTTCCAAAGAATCCTTCGTAAAAAGGATAATACGTTAATTCCAGTTGAAGTCAACGCTATGTTAGTTAAAGATAGTGAAGGAACCCCATTATTTGTACAGACAATTGTTAGGGATGTTAGTGAACGTATTAAAGCGGAAGAAGAATTAAAAAGGGCTTATACAGAATTAGAACGTTTTGCATCTATTATTTCTCATGATTTAAAAGCTCCCCTGCGCGGGATAAAAAATATAGCTGAAATACTGTTAAATGATCATAATACACAATTAGATGCAAAGGGGCAGGAGTATCTTGATTTATTACGACAACGTGTTAAAAAGATGCATGCTTTGATTGAAGGAGTCCTTCAATATTCGAAAATTAGTCACAAAAAGAAATTAATTGTAGAAATTGATCTAAAAGAGGTTTTAGATGAAGTAATTGATTTGTTAGCACCCCCCGTTCATATAAAAATAAGTTATGATACAGAATTGCCCACTCTCAATGGAGATAAAACACACTTTATCCAAATTTTCCAGAATTTAGTGTCTAATGCCATAAAATTTATGGATAAGGATCAAGGTATCATTGTTATAGGTTGTATGGATCAAGGGAATTTGTGGGAATTTTATGTTGCAGACAATGGACTAGGGATTCCAGAACACCATTTTAAAGGCATATTTCAAATGTTCTCTGCTCTTAATTCGGAAAATACTGGAATTGGACTTGCTATAGTAAATAAAATTGTCAAGTCATATGATGGAGAAATCTGGGTGGAATCGATAGTGGGGGAAGGTAGCACATTCCGATTTACAATTAAAAAATAATTTTAACCAGTTTAAAATCTCTTTCGTTTATGGCTGTGGATTATAAATACACATAGAGCGAGTAATGTAACGACGTAACTGAACGATGGTATTACTGCAGGAGGGGCCGATTCTTCACTCGTTGGGATTATTGGCTTATTTGTAGAAGTAGAGGTTGTAGTTGTTAGTTCACTCGTTGAAGTTGGGATTGGAGTTGTTAGTTCACTCGTTGAGATTGTAGAAGTTGCTCCAAGACAGTTCTTGATGCATGTTGCCTTATTATCCTTACGCTCCCATTCTGAGTTATCTTGAAGAGTCATTGTTCCTGGAATTAACGTTACGGAACCTTGCCATTTCCCAAACTTATCAAAGTTCTCCCCATTACATTGGACATAGTCATACGGACCAACTACTTCACCAAGGTCATTGAACTCAATGGATCCTGAAGCCCCCTCATGTTTAACATTATAAAGTGCATCTAATAGAGTACCACCGTCAATCGTACCCGCTGCTGCAAAACCTCGCGCTGCAGCATAGACAGCATCATAGGCTAATGGTGCATAGGAGTTAAAAGCCGCTCCTGTGTCCTGACTATGCTTCGGACCTTCAAGCCAATACCATGCAGGATCAAACCATGACGTATTAAATGCACTATAAGTAGGTCCGATTCTTGGAGCTGATGAAGTTCCGATCATTTGTTGCATGCCATTTTTAATTTTCTCATCTCCTGAAAATGTCCATGTTCCTGACCAAGCATCGGTCATTAGCCAAGGCATGTCAAGAGCAGCAAGATCGACCGCTGTTTTAACAACAGTACCAGTATCGTCGTCAAAGAAATTTCCTACTACAAACTCAGGCTGGGTATCTTTTATGGCTTGGACTTGAGCTGTTACATCGGTTGTACCTGTATTAAATTTCTGATTGGTAAGAATTGTGCCACCAGCAGCCTCAAATGCTTCTGTAAAGACATCTATTATTCCACTTACATAAGAGTCTGTCGTATGAATTGTTGCTCCTTGAGTCCAACCAAAAGCGTTAACCAGACCTGCTAAAGCTTTACCTTGATCAGCGTCGGAAGATGAGACCCGCATAAAGTAAGGGTAGAGAGTTCGATCACTCAATGCGGGTGAAGACGAGGCATAAGAAATCTGAGGGATTTTATAGGGAGTTAATTCAGTCGCTATTGCTGCGCTCACTGCACTACTTGAGGAACCAATGACAGTATCGGCACCCCAGGCGATTAAAGCTTGAGCAGCTGCAATACCACCAGTTACGTTATTATTGTCATCTAACCAAAGATAATCCAGGGTAACTCCTGCGGGTAAAATTCGATCAGTCCCTGTTTGGTTGTTGATCTCATGAATAGCCAATAGGAACGCATCACGGCGATCTCGTCCAGCATCTGGACGTTTTTCAACGGGAAATATACCTCCTATTTTGATGATACTAGGGAGAGGACCAGGTCCCCCTGGGCAGTACTTTATGCAAATCATCTTATTATCCTTACGCTCCCATTTTGTGTTATCTTGGATAGTCATTATCCCAGGAATCAACGTTATGGAGCCTTGCCATTCCCCAAACTTGTCAAAATTTTCACCCATGCATTGGACATAGTTATGCAGTCTAAATACTTCACCAAGACTATTGAACTCAATAAGTCCTGAAGCACCATCGTGTGTAACATCATAAAGAGCAGCTAATAGAATATCGCCGTCTGTAGTCCCCGCTGCTGCAAGACCTTTCGCAGCAACATAAACAGCATCATAAGCTAAAGGTGCATAGGTGTTAAAAGGCGTTCCTGTATCCTGACTATGTTTCGGACCTTCAAGCCAATACCACGCAGGATCAAACCACGACGCATTGAAAGTAGAATAACCATCTCCTCTATATTGGGTGGGGGTTGTACCGAGCATTTGCTGCATACCATTTTTGACTTTCTCATCTCCTGAAAATGTCCATGTTCCTGACCAACCATCGGTCATTAGCCAGGGAATGTCAAGAGCAGCCAGATCGACAGCTGCTTTGACAGTTGTCGCTGCATCTTGGCCAAGAAAGCTACCCAATACGAATTCAGGTTTAGCATCTTTTATTGCTTGTACTTGAGTAGTCACATCAGAAGCGCCTATAGTAAAGTTCTGATAGGTAATTATTGTACCACCAGCGGCTTCAAATTCAGTTTTGAATTTGTCACCAACGAAAGTGCTAAAAGAATCGCTTGTACAGATTATAGCACCTTTTGTCCACCCAAAAGCGTCAACTAGATCTGCTAAAGCTATACTTTGATCAGTGTCGGAAGATGAGACCCGCATAAAGTAAGGGTAGAGAGTTCGATCACTTAAAGCGGGGGAAGACGAGGCATAAGAAATCTGAGGAATTTTAAAGGGAGTTAATTCAGTCGCTATGGCAGTACTTACTGCACTACTTGAGGAACCAATGACAATATCAGCACCCCAGGCGATTAAAGCTTGAGCAGCTGCAATACCGCCAGTTACGTTATTATCGTCATCCAACCAAAGATAATCTAGGGTGACTCCTGTGGGTAAAATTCGATCAGTCCCTGTTTGGTTGTTGATCTCATGAATTGCCATTAGAAAGGCATCACGGCGATCTCGTCCCGCATCTGGACGTTTTTCAACGGGAAAAACTCCACCGATTTTAACCACTGCAGGAAGATCATGAGTTTTCCGGGAATGTTCGGGTGTTGCATTTACTGCGAGAATAATATTAAATGTAAGTAAGCTAATTATCACAATTGCATTTTTTAACTGCGTTTTCACTTCTAAACCCCTCAATTTTACTATATGATATAGTCAATATTCCTAGATTAGTTATCATTAGCTCTTCTATAAAAAGCATGCACAGAAGTTCGTGCAAATGTGTTAAGGTACTTATTCGTTATCAATAGGACATGGCAATACAAAAATGGAAGTTAAAGAGTCATAATAAATAGAGAGGAGAAGCCTTAAAATTATGGGAAAGAAGAATTTATCAATGAGATTTGTGACAATATTTGATGTTTCATATAAACCCATTTCAATGAGGTAGATAAACCTTTGAATGATATTATCAATAGAATTTAACTGTTAATAAACATAATAAATATCAAGTTTAGAATCATTCTAGGCTGCACTACTACCATTCACTTCCATCTTTAGTGCCCAAATCCAATCTATAATTTTTTCAGACATAGATTTTTGAACATTATCTGTTAAGACTTCATGTTCTTGACAGCCATCACATGTCTTAATGTCTTCAAGATGCAGACTACAAATAATGCCTATCTTTGTAGGATGAACATAGATACAATCTTTCTGGATATTATCGAAGTTGAGTGATCCATTCCCGTATTTTGGGGTAAATAATAAGCATGATGGAGGACATTCCTCTATCCTATGCGATATTATCCGACAAAAACCGTTCCTAGAAAAATACTGACAATTCAACTTTTTCATAGGGAAGCCTCGTATTTTATTCCATTTTATCTTATATCAGCAACTTTAAAAATGTCTGAAAGGCAAATGAAGATTGAATTTAGTTTATAAAGGTCTTAACTAATAATCCCTCAACATCATTTAGTAAATCCAGCAATTGGTGGGGAATCTGTGAGAAAGCATTCATCAAACCTTCCTTAGTATCTAAACAGTTTTCTTTTTCTTTGAATAGGTTATTGAAAGGAATTATATCCGTCTCTTTAGGATTACTTATGTTAGGAATAATAGAAATCATATTAATTGGAAGCATCCTCTTTACCTTATTTAATTACAAATCCAATGATCCTTCTTGCAACTGGTTTTTATTGGTCAGAAAAGAGGAGGCTCCATACCTAAATTCAATCAAAGCATTTTCTGAGATTCTTTCAAATATTTATCTTGATGATTTAAGAAGCTCTTTTTTAATTCTCATTCTGTCGATTTTCCCAATCCGTGTTTGAGGTGGATTATTAGGATCTATTTCATAGAATACAATTTTTTTAGGAACTTTATAATTAGCCAACTCTCTTTTACATAATTCTAGTACTTCCTCTTCCAAAATACTCTCTCCTTCTTTAGGTGTGATTGCTAACCAAACAACTTCCCCTAGCATTTCATCTGGCATACCTAGTCCAGCGGCTAACTTTAAAGGAAAATGTTGGAACATTAGATCTTCTATTTCTTGTGGGAGAACTGTATAGGTTCCTACACGAATTATCTCCTTGATTCGACCTTTTAACCATAAACCGCCATCTTTATCTATTTTGCCGAGATCACCAGTTCTAATAAAGCCATCACTTGTAAATCCTTTTTTATTTTCTGAAGGATTCTTAAAATATCCCTTACAAACTAAGTCCCCCCTTACTAATACTTCACCTACACCGCCTACTTCCAGAGAATTTCCTTCCATGTCTACAATCTTTAATTCCATGCCAGGTAATGGTTTACCAACATAACCTTCAGTAATTTTCTTTTGATCCTGAGGAGTTGGGTCAGTAAAGGTAACTTCAGGACCCATTTCGGTGGAACCATAGCCATTTACTACTGTTTTACAGAATTTTTCATGCATTAGTTCCATAAATTCTACACCAACAACTTCACCAGAAATTAGTGCAAGCTTCAAAGGAGATAAATCAAAGGATGGAAAAGTCTCTTGAGCCATCATCATTCGATACATTGTTGGAGAACCAAGATAGAAAGCGATTTTTTCATCTTGTATTGTCTTTAAAGTTCCCGTAGCAGACCAACGATCCTGAATGATAATTTCACGACCACCAACTATCCCAACTCCTAGAAGTTCGACCGTTCCTCCTACATGTGAGACAGGTAAATTTGCTAACAGCTTTGTACGACCACTAACACCTTTCTGATTAAGAATCTTCTGGATAAATATATTTTCGAGGACGCACATCCGAACGATGTTTTTATTTGTTAACATCGCAGCTTTGGGAAGACCTGTGGTTCCTCCTGTCCATATAATAAGTACTACATCGTCTTCATCCAAGGATATTTTTCGTGAATTCAATTCTTCGTCATTTGAATAAGTATTGGCTAATAAGTCCTCAAAATTATGACCGAAATCTGATTCTCCCAGAAATACAAAGATACACTCACTTAATTCTGGTACCTCAGATGTTAGTGACTTTAAAAGGTCTTTGAAGTTAACTTTATCATCATGAGTCGAAATTTCAATTATAGATACGATCATTTTGGGTTCTAAAGTTGGTATCAAATTAATAAAATCAGTGTGGCGATAGCGAACATCCATAGGAACTGTGATGGCACCAATTTTATTTGCAGCGACAAGAATCAACATATATTCAGGAATGGGAGGAAGAACAGTTACGATGCGATCACCTTTCTCGATTCCAAGATGTAACAATGCTTTCGCTAATTGATCAGTTTGATCTTCAAATTCCTCGCATGTTATTATATCATCGTTATATCTCATCGAAGGAAATTTTGGATCGATTTTTGCCCAATATTCAACATACTGCCAGAAATATAGTAAATCAGGGATTTTTAATTCGTTCACAGGATTCAAAGCTATTCCTCACTTATTAACAAATGCCTGTACTTTCTTTTTGAACTCTTCATGAAATCCTAGTTCAATTAATGCAAGTAATTCTTTAGTCAAGGTTGTTTCCAAATCAAGGTCAATATTCTCATGTATAAGACGTTTGGCTATAGTTAGGGCTTTTGCATCTGTCCTATTAACAAAAGATTTCGCTAATTGTTCAAGTGTTTCGTTGAGTTCATCCGATTTGCATACATGATTGACTAAACCAATCTCATATGCCCGTTCTGCATTTATAGCTTCTCCTAGAAACATTAATTCCTTTGCTCGCCCCAGACCTATGATATTGCTAAGTAATTTGGTAGATCCATTGGAGAACATTGTTCCAATGGATAACTCTGGTAGTTTTATTTGTGTATCATGAGCTGCAATTCTCAAATCTGCAGATAAGGAAATCTCAAAACCACCACCAACAACCCAGCCATGAAGTCCAATAATTATTACTCCTGGATGGTTTAACATCGCTCTAGTTAAATTCTGGAAGCTTTCACTAAATTCAATGAGTTCTAGTGAACTATCTGGATTATCAAATAGGGAATTGAGATATTTCAAATCAGCCCCTACTGTAAAATTCTTCCCCTCAGCCAGAAATAGTACACATGTATCATGATTTTGTGCACTTATTTGGAAATTCTCAATTAGTTTCTTCAGTGTGTTTAAATCAAGGGGATTGTTTCTTGGTCTATTTAGGATAATTTTCGCAATTGATCCATTTTTTATATATGTGACATGATCACTCAAATCCAATTCCTCTATAACTGATTTTCTTTTTTTTGTGAACCTCTATGGAATATTTGAACGGTACAAACTATTTATATAAAATCGATTTCAAAAAATTATAACTTATAACGTAAGGATTGAGAGTAATGAAATTTTTAGTAATAACCAAACCAAGAACCGTTCCATTACCTGACAATTATGTCGAGCTTGTCAAAGCTGCAAAAGAATGGTTAAATGCTAAGGTTGCTGATGGAACCATCGATTTTGTTTACAGTATGTTACCAAACGGTGGCGTGTCCATTACGAATGTTGATTCCCATAAACAAGCATTCGATCTCATGCAAGAATATCCATTGACTCCATTTTTAGATTGGAAGATTGTTCCTTTAGTCGATTTAAATTACACATTTGATAAGCTAATAAAGGCACTAAGTCGATAAAAAGAGATATCGAACAATCATTCCTGCTTCTTTTTTTTCCAAGGTTTGCTATGTAGTTTACATTTTATATATCTAATGAAAATCAATTTATCAAATTCTCAGGAAGATTTGGTCTTCTTTTTATATGTTCTATAGAATCAGCTTAACACACAACAGGGGTGAATTAGAATTTGAAACATAAGATTTTGTGCCTTATTTTAATGAATTTGTTAGTCCTGTCTGCATTTGGACATAATACTGCTTTGGTTTCTTCATCATCAAAAGCAAATGATTATGTTCTAGTTGTAGAAGGATCAGATACTGGTTATGAGCTAGACGGAATCATTCAACCAGATGAATATGGTTCTGGCAATCCATTTGCGACTCTATCAGTAGAAAACGCGACTCCTGCGCCTACTCCGATCATTGACGTAAAAATTTACTCTTTCCACAACACTTCTCATATTTTCTTGGGCTTCGAATACATAGACAACACTCAGACACAGATGCAAGACGGAATATTGTTGATCTTCGACGTGGATGAAGACGGAGACCTTGATGGCTGGGTAGATTTAAAAAGTCTAACCTATTTTGGACTAGGTTCATGGTATCCTTCCGACATGGCTCAAGAGAGAACTGGGATATATGGTGATCCAAGCTCTGATACAGACATAGGCGGCACACTTGATCTCATGGGTAATGGGAGTTATAGTAGTAACACGTATTTTATAGAGGTGATTTTCCCAATGGCGAGTGGAGACACCAATGGTCATGATGTAGATCTTATATCAGGAGATTATCTCGCTTTCCAACTTGGTATTTCTGAGGATAACACAGGAGGTGGAGGAGCTACACATTTAACAACCTCTCAATTTGCAATAGACACACCACCGCCGTTACCACCTGAACTTCGAGCCCGTGAGATAACGACAGCACCAACTTTAGATGGACAAATAGGACAAGGAGAATATGGGGATTTCAGTGAAAATATTACGGTTTATCCTCTTGTTAGAGGATTACCAACTGCTGTTGTCACTATGTATGCCGTGTGGATGAGTACCGACATATATCTTGCTTTTTCGTGGGAAGATACGACTCCAGCAACCAGTAGCAATACAGATGGGATTATTTTAAGGATAAATGAAACCGATGTTAAGGGTGTAGTGTATGGAGATGGCAATTATACAGCAATAGATATGGTTAGCGAAGGCGTGGGGTCACCGGACGAGGACCTACAAAATGATGTTAATGGAAATGGCAGCTATACTGGAGGAGTATATGTCTTTGAAATGTCATTTCCGATGAATAGTGGAGATGTGAATGATACTACTCTCGTAGTCGACAATAGTTATTCTCTAATGGTTTATATGTTGGATGATAGTCCACAACCTGACGGAGGACCTACTCATGGCTATGGGTTAGGGGGCGATGAAACGTTCGAATTAGCTATCGATAGTGCCCCTGCAGTTGTCCCAGAATTTCCTGTGAATGTATTCATGCTAAGCGGATTTTGCATAATCACAGTAGGGATCATTTATCTCAAATCCTATCGAAAAAGATGAAAATTAATGCAGCATTAGCTGCTTCTTTCTCTTTTCTAAGATTATTCAACTATTAAGACAATTTTGAGGACTATTTTCAGCCCCAACTACTTTTTATATATTTTCGAGATCTAGATTTAACACAGAACAGGGGTGAATAGAATTTGAAACAGAAGGTTTTGTGCTTTATTATAATGAATTTGTTAGTCCTGTCTGCATTTGGACATAATACTGCATTAGTTTCTTCATCACCAAGAGCAGATGATTATGTTCTCGTTGTAGAAGGACCAGATACTGGCTACCAACTAGATGGTATCATTAACCCGGACGAATATGGTTCAGGGAATCCTTATGCAACTCTTATTGTATATAATGTGAGTCCTGTGGTTACTCCAGAAACAATTGGCGTCAATATCTACTCTTTCCACAACACCAGCCATATTTTCATGGGGTTCGAATACACCGATACAACGCAAACTGCAATGCAAGATGGTGTAATGTTAATCTTTGACGAAGATGAAGATGGTTACCTTGATGATTGGTTAGACCTAAAGAGTGTAACCTATGGTGGATCAGGTGTATGGCATATCGGCGACATGGCTCAAGATAGGTCCGCACCTAACGGTGGACCAGATTCAGATACAGACATTGGCGGTACAATTGATCTCGTGGCCAATGGAAGTTATAGTAGTAATACATGGTATTGGGAGATGATTTTTCCAATGGCAAGCGGTGACACTAATGGTCATGATATAGATCTTGTATCAGGGGATTATCTCGCTTTTCAGTTCGGAGTTTCTCAGGATAACCCAGGGATTGGAGGAGCTACACATCTAACAACCACACAATTTGCAATAGACACACCACCGCCGCTACCACCAGAACTTCGAGCCCGTGAGATTACGACAGCGCCAACTTTAGATGGACAAATCGGACAAGGAGAATATGGTGATTTCAGTGAGAATATTACAGTTGATCCTCTTGTTAGAGCATTACCAACGGCTGTTGTCACTATGTATGCCGTTTGGATGAGTACCGACATATATCTTGCTTTTTCGTGGGAAGATACGACTCAAGCAACTGGTAGCAATCAAGATGGGATTTATTTAATGATAGTTGACGATCTTAAGGGTGTATTTTGGTCAGATGGCAGTTATGATACAATTGACATGATTCTCCAAGGTCAATCAGCGAACCCAGACCTACAAAACGATGTTACTGGTACTGGCAGCTATGTTGGAGGAGTTTATGTCTTTGAAATGTCATTCCCACTAAATAGTGGAGATGTGAATGATACTACTCTCGTAGTCGACAATAGTTATTCTCTTGCGGTTATGATTCTGGAAGATAGTAGTACAGGTCCTACTCATGCTTATGGGTTCGGTGGAATATTCTATTTAACCATTGATAGTGCTCCTGCCGTCCCAGAATTCCCTGTGAATCTACTTATGCTTAGCGGATTGTGCATGATCACAGTAGGGATAGTCTATATCAGACCCCATCGAAAGAAATGAAAAGTAACGCAGCATTAGCTGCTTCTTTCTTTTTTCTCGATTTAATCATAAATTAAGCAGTTTCTTTTCTATACAGGTAATAATAATAAACTCTTGTTATTTAACTATTAAACAGGGATTTAAATGTTAACTGGTATTCATTTTCTCTTAACCTATTCATGTAATTTCGAATGTGATCATTGTTTCTTGTTTTGTGGACCGAACTCAGAGGGTACTTTCACTCTTAACCAATTAAGAGCTGTTCACGAGGAAATGAGTAAGATCAACACAATAAGGATGGTTTACTATGAAGGAGGAGAGCCATTCCTTTTCTATCCGCTGATGTTAGAAGGCATTAAAATGAGCCATAAATTAGGATTTAAAACTGGAGTAGTCACTAATTCTTATTGGGCCATATCTGGTGAAGATGCAGAACTTTGGTTGACACCTCTCCTTGAACTAGGAATATCAGATGTGAGCGTGAGCAACGATGTCTTTCATCATGGAGAAACTAAGGAGAATCCCGCTAAGACAGCTTTATCTGCCTTTAACCTTTTGGATATATCTGGAGGA
>JAEOTF010000344.1 GCA_016840025.1 Candidatus Hodarchaeota archaeon | reverse complement strand
CTCCTGTCAGTCCCGAATTAAATCCTAGTGAACAGATTTGGAAACTGAGTAAGAAGAAAATAGCGAGTGTTTATTATCATGACATTTTTGACCTAATTTATGATGTCTTAGACTTTGACCAAACGTTTACTCCAAGTTTGTGCCAGAAATATAATAAAATCTTTCAAGGTTAATTTATTCATTTTGGCAGGCGGTTTACTATAAATTATTTAATATTTAATCAAAAGAGATGTATCGGTGATTTTATGGGACTTAAAACATTAGTTAATAAAGTGTGCATTGCTCTTTTAGTTGTATCAATATTGTTAAGTCTTCCTTTGACCCCTGTTACAGCTTCGTTAAATGATACCACTTCAATTGTTGCGAGTGCCGATACATCGATTTTCGAAGATTATCCTGACAATAATTATGGAAGTAATAACTATCTAGATGTTCTAGATGATAACGGATTTCTCTTGATTTATTTTGATGTGGCGATGTATGTGGGAATTTCAAATGCGACTCTTAAAATAAATATACAGTCTATCACTGGATCGAACTTTTATGTGAACGTTCACAAAATCACTGCCAGCTGGACCGAGAGCACGACGACATGGAACACATTTGGTAGCGCTTATGACTCTGAAATTAATGCTACGTTAGGTCCTTTCGTAGGGGTTGACATATGGTATTCAGTCGATATTACCACTTTGGTGCTAGCCTGGAGTACAGGAGAAGTCACCAATTATGGGTTACTTCTAAAGATGAACGTAACAGGTAACTGGATAGCTGTTCGTTCTAGTGAATTTGTCAATGGACCAACTCTCGATTTAACTTATGATTCCATTCCAGAGATGTCAAAGAATTATCTAATTATCTATTACCATAGGATAAAGAAACCCAATTACCCTTTTTTTTATTTTCAGGGAGATTATAGCAGATTAAATAGTACTTTAGTGGAGTTATAAGAAGTTTAGTGAGTTTTTACGTATTCTTTTAGTATATTCACAAAAGTGAAAATTTTTATATTAATACTCCTTATAGAAGTAAATAGGTGAGAATGTTGGATTTGTTCTTAAAACTGGAGAGTTTATGTAAGACGTATCGTATGGGGGAGATCAAAGTAGAAGCTCTTCGTGATGTGTCTTTAAATGTTGATAAGGGGGAATTTCTAGTTATTCTTGGACCGTCGGGTTCTGGAAAGACTACATTGCTTAATTTACTCGCAGGTATCGATATTCCAAGTAATGGTAGAATTATATATAATTTAAATGGTAAAGAATTTTCTCTTGAACTATTAAATGATACCCAATTGACTGAATTCAGGAGAAAGCATGTAGGATTCATTTTTCAATTTTATAACCTTATACCTGCGCTTACAGCTCAAGAAAATGTAATTCTAGCTGCTCGTTTTGCTGGGCAGAAAAAAGAAGCTAGAAATATAGCTAGGCAAATGCTAGATGCAGTAGGGTTAGCTGGAAAAGAAAATAAATTTCCCTCTCAATTATCCGGAGGAGAACAACAGCGAGTTGCAATTGCTCGTGCGCTGGCTAAATATCCCAAAATATTATTAGCAGACGAGCCCACTGGCAATGTTGACTCTAAACAAGCCCAAAAAATCTACGATTTAATGAAAAAGATATCTAAGGAACACAAAATCACTTTCTTAATAGTTACTCATAATGAACAGCTAGCGAATTTAGCCGAACGTCACATACACTTACGTGATGGAATGGTTGATCGTGAGGAGGAAGCTCATGCTTGAGATCAATTTTGACCTTTGGTTTGTATTCAAAAGAGGCTGGCGTTCGGTCTCAAAAAATAAGGCGCGAGTTCTTCCTGTAATTATAGTGCTAATTGGAGGGATTGCTGGTGGTTCTGCTATGATTAGTGCTACTACTTCGAATTTTAAGACTTATGAACATGCATGGGATCAAATGAATTTAGCAGATCTCTGGATAAATCTTACACCGATCAATTACACAATTGTTACGGCTGAATTAAACAATTTAACCTCTTTTCCAATGGAGTATGACCTACGTCTAGTAGTTAATACTCAAGTGGAATTTAATGGTAAGAACGAGAGCGGATATGTGGTAGGGTTGGACTGGGATGCTGGAGTGGACATCAACATTCCGCTTGTAGATTTTAAGCCAATTAAACCTTCAGATATTGGCGAAGGGGATATGATTGTAGAAGAGCAATATGCTAAAAGCAAATCAATGAAAAACGGGGATGAACTCCACTTCTTTATAGGAGGGAAAAAAGTCACAAAAGCGATTGATAAGAGAGCTTATGCGTCTGATTATTCTTTCATACCCAGTTCTGAAAAGTATTGGCTTCCATCTTTAGGAAATCTACCAGTTATCTTTATAGATTTATCTACTCTTCAAACCCTCTATGATAATGGTCCAGTTGTAAATCAAATTCTCGTAGATCTCCCACCGATATTGGAACACATCGATATAACAAGTTATTATGAAACCAGCCAAAATGAGACTAATTTGATCGCTAATATTGTCTCAATTATCCCTAAAGAAACCTATCCTTCATATTTCTTCATCAAAGAAGATTATGAGTCCGATAAAGATTTCTCTTACATCATAAGTGGTCTTATGTTTCTTGTTGCTATGATTATCCTCCAAATTACAGCTAGTCAACAGGTTGAGCATGAAAAGAAAGAGATAGGCGCTTTAAGAGCTATTGGAGCCACATCCTGGGAAGTGATGAGTGCATATTTATTATTCGGTGCTGTTGTTGGTGTTATCGGGTGTTTTGGTGGATCTATCTTAAGTATAATTCTAGGTTGGGTTTTTGTACAATATATTGCTCAAGTTTTTCCATTTATACCTGATTTGAAATATTATATTAGTTTCACAAGTATTGGCATCCTTTGTATTATGGCTTTTCTAGGTTGTATCGTTTCTGTTATAAGTAGTGCCTATAGAGCAGCAAAAATTACTCCTCAAAGTGCAATTCGACCCGAAACTCAGTACTATTCTAGAAAATCCTTAATTGAACGCTTTGGAAGCTATTTTAAGCTTCCTTCTCTTTCTCCCGAATATATGTATGCCACCCGAAAATTCTTCAGTCGTAAAGCTCACTCTTTACTGAAAATTGGAGCACTTTCATTAGTTATGATGCTTTTTGTTGTAGCTTTGGCCTTTAATTCTTCTATTCAATATACAGAGGAAAAATCATTTGTTGAGTATGAAACATGGGATGTTTCGGTAGCATTATCAAATTACACAGATAACACCATTCTTAAACAAGAGTTTAATGGGATACAGGACGTCACCAGATTTGAAGTATCAATTACTGACTTTACAGGTCTTTTTGATGCTGATGGAGAGCTTGTGTTTGTTAAACTCTTTGCATATGAGGATAATACTAAAATGCATAGTTTTGGACTCAAAAAAGGTGATAAATTTAGTTCAGAGGATAATAGTATAATCCTAAGCGCGCACCTTGTTACAATCGTGGATAAAGATGTTGGAGAAATCGTTTATGCAGTAGCACGGAACGGTACCAAAATCCCCTTGAAAATAAGTGGGATTTCGTCAGAATTTATAGAAAGTACGATTTTCACCTCAGTTTCTACTGCTGGTATTCTTCTTAATCAAACAGGTAAAGCAAATGCAATGCTGTTTCAGAGTTCCAATCCAGAAGCAACAAAACAAGTTTTAGAATCCTATACTTTGGTTGAAAATGTTCAAACCCTCACTGAAGTGCGAGCCTCGTTTGATGCTCTGTTGGGGATATTAGATGTCGTGATATTTATAGGAATGATTCTAATGATCCTGATGGCTGCTGGTTTCACGGCAGCATTAATGGCATTAAGTATTCGTGATAAAGCAGATGATTTAGCGACAATGAAAGCTGTGGGTATTCGTCGACGTGAGATTTTTTTGCTTCAAATGGTAGAAACGGGACTTCTTGCTCTTTTATGTGGTTTTCTCGGACTTTTCGTAGGGATAGAAGTTACACACTGGATGCTTCAGTATATGACTAAAAGTATAGCTAGTTTAGAGTATTTCTATTCTCCGATCGATATGGGAATTACATGGTTTCTTTTTATCGTCTCTCTTGTTCTGGGTAATCTATTACCACTACAAGGGGTATTTCGTAAGAATCTAGCTACACTAACTCGTGAGAAAATCATTGGATAACGAAAGTTCTACGCCTAGGAATATTTCTGAGAATATTTTTGTTAAAGAAAAAATGATTATAGGGTCATTATACTGCCCATTCAGGTCCATCATATTCTTTAACAATTTGCCAGAGTACGTTACCACGAGATTTCAGGTAAAACTCATTTTCTATTTTATAATCAAAGTGACCTATAGCCTTTTGATCACCATCATAAGTTACAACAATCTTGGTGTCATATGCTAAGTCTAATTCAGTAGCTTTGTCATGAATGTCATGGAATTCGAAAAGAAATGAGGTAACTTCTGACGGAGGAAGAAAAATTGGTAATATGGGTAGATCTTCCTTGAAATCCTTTTGATGCATACGTACGTCTTCACCTTGTTCGACATGGACGCGTCTCATAGGCGTGATGTTTTTTAGGATAAGATAGAGTGCCTTTCTTGTCGTTAGAAGGGTGGGATCGTTAAAAAAAGGGATACGGATAGTCTCCCTTTTTTTCTTTTTCTACCTCTTGAATTAGACAAGGGATCACAATGTCTGGTCTGTCAGTTTCTTTGATACATTCTTCTATGAGATAGATCTTTGACCAAAAGTCTCGAAGGAAACTCCAATCCCGTCGTTTGTAAGGTCTTCTCATAAGAAAGGCACGTACTCTACGATAGTGATGTCTGAGCTCTTTTTTACACTGATCCCAGAAACTCTCCTTCTCAGGAGGTGTAATTTTACGGTCGAGATATTCAGAATAACCCTTTATATGGGACATGAGGTTAGCGTGAAGCCTTCCTCGCCAAATCTTCTCTGCATAGTAATCATAATATCGAAGGTAGAGGCTGTCTTCATTTAAATCGGTAAACTTGAAAGGGAGTTTGGAATCATTTATTGGTTCCCTTGGTGGGGG
>JAEOTF010000343.1 GCA_016840025.1 Candidatus Hodarchaeota archaeon | reverse complement strand
TATTTACTTGGAGTCTTTTTTTATATTAACTCCAGAAAAACTGGGATCGCCAAAAAACTACAACATCTAGAAAGATAGAAATATTGTCCTGATTTAAGGCTTCAAGACCACATTTAGTCCTTAATTTTGCCTTATTATCTCTCATTGCCATAATATACATTTTTCTCCATTTGGATGTAGGCCCTGATTATTATCTTAATATTGAAGGATATTTAAACATATTTTATTCAAAATGAAGGTAGGCACACATATTGAGGACAATCTTATGAAATTGGATCAAACTGGTATTGCACTTCTTGGCAGAAACGGAAAAGTAAATCTGACTCAACTTGGAAAACAGGTGAGTCTATCTCATTCTTCTGTTCGAGATCGCTTAATAAAACTCGAAAAAACAAAAACTCTCCATATTCGTGGTCTAGTTAATCCTAATCAACTTAATTTAATAACCGCTATAATACTCATTGAATCAGCCAGTGAAATGGGACGAATTCGGATTTTAGAAACTTATTCTAAATGTCCCCGGGTCATTTACGCCGCCTCTGTTTTAGGACATTATGATATCGTCGCCTTTGTATATGCTGAAGATCGAGATCTTCTTGAAGTACTTCTTAGTTCATGTTTCTTACGGAAAACTTCCGATATTAGACGGAGTAGCGTTTTAATAGTAGGTTCGGAGTTGCAGCCCTTATTTCTCCCCATTGATATTCCTGTTAAAGAAGAAAATAATGAAACATCTCTCTGTGGGCTAAATTGTGAGGATTGTGTCAAGTTCCAACAGCAAATTTGCATTGGTTGTCCACAAACTTCAACCTATCGAGGAACTCTTTTTTCTGAAGTTCCAAGCTAAGGACTAAGAATGGATGAAGGGTATATTGGTTATGTCTAACTCTATGGTTGATTTTAGTTGGGTCACTCCCTTGAATGAAATTAAGTCCGCTTTTTCGTCTATTTCTTTCCCTAACCTTCGAGAAATCATAGTGGGGCTCACCTTCTGTGCTGTTCGCACTACTGACGACATTGTTGGGCTCTCATTTACTATGACCGATCCCCGTAGACCTCCTATTCGGGGGAAGTATCCTCTTGTAGAACGTTCGTGGCAAGAGTTAATGAATTTCTTTCTCTCAGATCGCCCTACAGAACGAAGTTTGGGTTTAGCAACCATCAATGCTCTTTCTCAAACCTTCCTAAGGGAAAAAATTACTACTGAAGTAGTAAACGATGGTTCAGAATGGCTTCCTAACCCCGCAGGCTTACGAATCGGTATGGTAGGTGCAATTCATCCTTTAATCAGGCAAATTATTGCGAAAAACGGTAAAATCTTACTACGAGATGCGACTGTTTTTCAACGTGGCCATCATCAGTTACCAAAAGAAGGAGTCACTTTGGTTCCTTCTGTGGAGAAATTAAAAAACGTAGATCACTTGTTAGTAACTGGCTCCGCCATTGTGCATAAAGGATTTGAGGAAATTCTCACGATTTTCCCCACTATCAGAGGGGAGCGCGTTTTAATTGGCCCTTCGGCGCAGATTCTTCCTCACGCTGCCTTTAAAGATGGGTTCACAATTCTAGCAAGTTCTCGGGTAGAACAAGTGGAAAGAACAATGCAAACAGTTCGTGAAGGTGCGGGTTATCACCTATTTCAAAAGTATTGCCGTAAGTATGTTATTCGATATTCTCAAATCCCTTAACTTTAAGGGTATTTTAGAAACGTAATAATTGGTTGGTTAAGAATGTTATCAGGATCAATTAAGCTATTATCGGTATCATTACAGATATGTTAGCTCTAATGATGCTCCTACCTAAGATTTCACCACTTTCGTTCTAAGGGGATTTTACAATTTGGACAATATCGCTGGAAACATGGTATGTTTGATTCTTCAAGGGTTGAATAACTACAGTATGAACAGTAACACGCACCACGAGAAACTTGTAAACCAGCTTCTGCGGTAGACGGTTGCGAATATGACTGATTTTGTAAAATATTGTTGCTAGCAGATAATGTTCCCCGATAGGACTGAATCGCTTTCTCCACTGTGGAATCCTTAACCACTCGCATGTGTACATCAGCATCGGAAAAGATCTTTCTTACACGGTCTCCAAACGTGCCCCCAATGACTTCCTGAATTCTATAATCTACAAGAATTCGTGCTACTTCAACACCTGTACTAGCTTCTGAAGTTTGCATGGGATTCTGAATGGAGGTGATATTGCCTGTTATAGAATCAAAGATCAAAAAATAGGGAGCCATTCCAAAAGTACTGTAAATCTTACTGTCTTTGTGTGTACCTGTTGCAGCAATAGCCACTTTCATATCTATTTTCCCCTTAATTACTAAATTATGTAAGTTGTAAACTTAACAAAAATTTGCTTACTTTATTTATCTTTCAAATTCGCTGCATCTACTTATGAATTACAATATTTTGATTTAAAATGTCTTACAAAGTTACAAAGATTCTGAGTGAAAATTTGAAAGTAACAAAAACTGTAGAAGTTCGAGGATTACATTATCCTAAATCAATCTTAAAATTAGGAAAGGTTGTTAGGAAAAGGGAAGAAGGAACAATTATTGAAGTGATTGTGACTGATCCTGATCCAATTCCGTATGTATCTGCTTATGTAAAACGAGCGGATGCCGAAATTCCCAAGGTCAATGAAGGAAAGGATGGCGTAATCTTCCTTATAAGATCCTGAATAGAATATTCCTGTAAAACGGCACTTCCAAGTAGTAGTTCAATCCTCTTTGATTTCAACTCGAATTTCCTTCCCCGCAAGCAGGGCATTAATCACTTTTGTCCGTGCTCGATCTAAATAACGCCAGAGTGTGCCTCGTGAGACATTCATTACTTCTGCAGCATCTTCTTGTTTCATTCGCTCTTTATCTACTAACCGGAGAGCTTCTAATTCTTCTTCACCAAGTATTAAGTCCACCATTCCTTCTTGATTAGGCCATTCTTTTGAGATAAACTGAGAAATGCAGGGTTTAGCGCGAGGACGTCCCATTTGTCTACGACGCCAACCTCGTCCTCGTCCCCCCCCTTTACCTCTTCCAGAACCATAGCTAAAGGGAGTTTCTTCATTATTAGTAGAATTGGGAACCATACTATCAACCTTATTACTAACTTATAAGCACATGCACAAAAATCTTACCGAATCATAAAGCAATCATTTTAGCAAAAATTGCTCTTGTATAAGACCTTTCATTCATAGATTGTATGTTACAAATTTTAACCTAATTAATCTCTTCTGTTATTAATAAGAACCCTTAAAAACATTTTGTGCATTTGTTTTAAACATATGCACAAAAATAAATAAAGGTGATGAAAAATGAGTTATTGGTATGGACGTGGCTATGGACGGGGTGGCGGTTGGGGTCGAGGCGGGGGTTGGGGTCGAGGCGGGGGTTGGGGTCGAGGCGGGGGTTGGGGTCGAGGAAACCCGTACCCATATTGTCGTTGGAACCCTAATCTCCCTAGAGGCTGGTGGCGTTTTCCACCTGAAATGCTCCAGCAATGGGGAATTGATGTCTCTCAACTCCCCAATCCCCCTGTGGCAGGGTTGGGATCTCCAGGATATCCATCCATGTATTGGGGATCTCCAGGATATCCTCCAGCTCAAGAAAAAACAATCTTAGAATCTACTATAACCCAATTAGAAGCAGAATTAGACGCTATTAGGAAGCGAATGGGAGAATTGAATGCGGAATTAAAAAAAGAGTCTAAGTGAAACACAAATAGAAGTCCCTAATAATAAACTAGATTTCCTCAGTCCTTTATTCCTTTTTTCTGGAGTTAAATCATAATGAGAGTTGCAGTAAGTAGTAGTGGAGAAGAGCCAGAAGCACCAGTAGATCCTCGGTTTGGCCGATGTGCATTCTATATTATAATGAATTTACCTGATCGGACATCTCAAGTGATCGCCAATCAAGCTGCTATGGCAATGCATGGAGCCGGTATCGCCGCTGCACAAATGATTAGCCAACAAGGTGTTCAGGCAGTGATTACAGGCAATGTTGGTCCTAATGCATTTCAAGTTTTAGCTAGTTCAGGAATTCAAGTTTTTAGAACTAGCCCAACAACTGTAGAGGAAGCCCTCAACATGTTTGAGCGTAAAGAATTACCACTAATAGGTGAACCTTCAGGCCCTGGACATATGGGTACGGATGGTGGAATGGGTGGTATGGCATACAGTAAAGGGGTTAGAGGGAAAAGAGCAACGTATCCATTTATGACAGCAGATCAGGAAAAAATGGTCTTGGAAAATCGGATTAATCAAATAGAAGCAGAAGTAGAAGTCCTTAAGAAGCGACTGGTAGAATTAGAAACGAAATGAAAAAATAATCGTGGTGGTACGAAAATTAGAAGTCTTCTCTTAATTAAACTTGCAATAAGCTAAGCTATCTATTTTTAGAGTGAATAAGATGAAAATTGTAATTCCTATAGATGAAGAAAATGATCTTCAGTCGAGAATTTCAGAGCATTTTGGACGTGCTTCTTTCTTTGCAATATTTGAAAGAGAGAAGCCAAATCACGAAAGTACTCTACAAATAATCCCAAATAGATCTCAGCATACAGGCGGGCGTGGGCTACCTGCTCAAAAAATACTTGCTTTAAATCCCGATATAGTTATTTCTACTGGAATGGGACGACGAGCAATTACTTTCTTTCAGCAGGCAAGAGTAGGGGTTTTACAATGCCCTTCAGGAACTGTAGAACAGGTTCTTAAACTATTTTTTGAAAAAAAACTTCCCGAACTGACCCAAGGATGCGTACATGCGCGTCATGGATGCTAAACCAAAAATTTTTGGAGACAATGAAAAAATGAAAGTTGCAGTAACTAGTAGTGGCAAAAGTTTGGACGGACCAATTGATCCTCGTTTTGGACGGTGTGCTTTCTTCCTAATCTTTGAGTTACCCGATCGTACACCCCAAGTGATTCCTAATGAAGCAGGAACAGCGATGCATGGAGCAGGTATTACTACAGCTCAAATGATCTGTCAAGAAGGCATTCAAACAGTGATCACCGGTAATGTTGGTCCCAACGCATTTCAAGTGCTATCAAGTGCTGGAGTGCAAGTTTATACCACAGCTCCAACGAGTGTAAAGGAAGCTCTTGAGAAATTTGAACGTAATGAGCTAATAGCCTTAGAAGCCCCCTCTGGACCAGGTCATATGGGCATGGGTGGCGGTGGTGGACGCGGTATGGGTGGCGGTGGTGGACGCGGTATGGGTGGCGGTGGTGGACGCGGTATGGGTGGCGGTCGTAGAAGATCGGGTTAAGACGCAAATGATTCATTGAAGTGAATAATCGAAGTAACACTGGACTAATAATCGAGCAAAAATAAGGAATGAATCATTACATGGTAGTCATTGCTGTAGCGAGTGGAAAAGGGGGGACAGGAAAAACGGCTGTAGCGACGTCATTAGCGTTAATAGCGGATAAAACCTGCCAAATTCTGGATTGTGACGTTGAAGCCCCGAATGTCGCTTTATACCTGCCATTTCATAACTGTGAAGAAATGGAAGCCAGACGGCCTGTTCCCGAAATTGACCCGGAAGTCTGCACGTATTGTGGGGAGTGTGCAAAGGCCTGTCAATACAACGCCATTGCCATTGCCCCTAAAGTGGCGATGACCTTTCCCGAATTGTGCCATAGCTGTGGGGCGTGTTATATTGCTTGCCCTATTCCAGGCGCAATAAAAGAAATAGATCGGGTAATCGGTACTATCCGTAAAGGACAGACAAGAAACGGGCACGAACTTATCGAGGGGCGAATAAATGTAGGAGAAGCCATAGCCACGCCATTAATTAAACAGGTCAAAGAAAAAATCAGGCCTGATATGTTAACAATCATAGATAGCCCACCAGGGAATGGGTGTCCTGTGGTTGAGTCCATCAGCGGAGCTAACTTCGTATTCTTAGTCACCGAACCTACTCCCTTTGGAGTTTATGATCTTAGCTTAGCCATTGAACTAACACAGGTCTTAAACCTCTCTGCAGGTGTAATCATCAATCGAGAAGGCATCGGCTCTTCGCAAAAGTTAGAAGAGTTATGCAGGCGAACAAATATCCCAATTCTCCTCCGTATTCCTTTTGAACGCAAAATAGCGGAAGAATATTCTCGGGGGCGAGTACTGGTGGATATTATACCGGATCTAAGAAAACAACTCCAAACCCTCCTGAATGATGTTGTAAACAAAAT